>CBFGQE010000318.1:0-4375 GCA_965650815.1 uncultured bacterium | reverse complement strand
GCGATGGGAGCCACGGGCTCGGGCTGGCGCACGGCCAGGGCCACGATGGCGGGGCGCAGCACCTGGCCCTGGAAGGTGAAGCCGGGAGCCAGGGTGTCGGAAATGGGCGTGCCTTCGGCGGGGGTGGAACCATCCACCATGCGGTGGCGCTTGGCGTCGAAGGCTTCGCCCGGCTTGGCGGCGAAGGGATTGAGTCCGATGCGCCGCGCGGCATCGACGCACGCGGACTGGAAGTTGCCGACCTGCTCGATCAACGCCGGTTGGCCGGAGCGGGCGGCCCCGGTGTAGAGCGCGAAGACGTGGTCGAGGATCCGCACCGTGACCTGGAGCCAATCGCCCTCCACGCGGCGCAGCTTGTCCACCTCCATACGGAGCATCTGTTTCTCCGAATCGCCCGCGCGCTGGAGGAACTGCTGGAAGTTCCGCGCCTCGTGGGTCATCTGGTCGGAGATGGCCTGGATGGATTCGAGCGTCTGACCGGCAGTCGCTTGGACGCCGTGCCAATGCTCCGAAGCTCGGCCGATGCGGTCGGCGGCGTCCTCCACCTTGCCGATCTGGGCGGCGACGCCGCCGAGGCGTTTCAGTTCCTCGAGATCGGCGGCGGCTTCATGGTCGCGGAGAAAGGGCTGGATGAACATCCAGGCGCCGAGGGCGACGGCGGCGACGACAGCCACGGTCTGCCAGGGCCCGAGCGGCTTGGCGGCCGAGGTGGCGATCCAACCGGCGACGGCGAGCAGCAGCAGGTCGCCGAGAAGAAAGGGCCATTTGACGGTCTTGGGAGCGGAATCGTTGCTCATGGTCGCGCGGAGACTGCCGGGGGAAGGCGGCGGACGGAAGCGCGAAGGCGTCGCCCGTTCGGCGCGCTCGGGGGAGGATTTGCGGTTGGCACCGGAGCGGGGGTTGCGGATACAACGCGCGCGATGTCCCGCCGCCGCAAACCCGCCGCCGCGCCGTCCGCCGTGTCCGGCGGGGCCGGGAAAGGGCCGCGCCGCCGAGTCTGGGCGTTCCGCCTCGCGGCGCTCCTCGGCGTGCCCGCGCTCTTCTTCCTGCTGCTGGAGGCGGCGCTGCGCCTGTCGGGCTACGGCGTCCCGACATCCTTCCTGCGGGAAGAGCGCATCGGCGAGCGCGAGGTCTTCGTCCCGAACCTGCGTGTGGCGGAACGATTCCTCGGCAAGGCGATGGCGCGCCAGCCGGACGCCTTCCTCGTGGACCGTTCCAAGCCCCAGGGAACGATGCGCATCGTCGTCTTCGGCGAGTCCGCCGCCTTCGGCGATCCCGATCCGGACTTCGGCCTTGGCCGCGTGCTGCGCGGACTGCTGGAACTGCGCTATCCGGGACGCCGCTTCGAGGTGGTGAACGCCGCGATGACCGGCATCAATTCCCACGCGATTCTCCCCATCGCCCGCGACTGCTTGGCGCTCGATGCCGACGCCTGGGTGATCTACATGGGCAACAACGAGGTGGTCGGCCCCTTCGGGGCGGGCACCGTCTTCGGCCCGCAGGTGCCGCCGCTGCCGCTCATCCGCCAGAGCCTCGCCCTCAAGTCCACCCGCCTCGGACAGATGCTCGATGCGTTGAAGGCCCGGTTGAACCCGCCGCCGGAAAGCCGCGGCGAATGGGGCGGCATGTCGATGTTCGTCGAGCAGAAGGTCGCCGCAGACGATCCGCGCATGGCGTCGGTCCACGCGAATTTCCGCCGCAACCTGGAGGACATCGTCCGGCTCGCGGGCAGCGCGGATGTCCCGGTTGTCCTGAGCACCGTGGCGGTGAACCTCAAGGACTGCGCGCCCTTCGCCTCGCTCCATCGGCCGGGAATCGGCGCCGAGCCGCTGGCCCGATGGGAACAGGCCTTCGCCGCAGGCCGCGCCCTGCAGGAGCAGCGCGATTGGAACGGCGCGCTCCAGGCCTTCACGGCCGCGGCCGGCATCGACGACACGCATGCCGAGCTCCAGTTCCGGGCGGGCCGGTGCCTAGCGGAGCTCGGGCGATCCGCCGAGGCGGCGGAGCGGTTCCACAAGGCGCGGGATCTCGACGCGCTGAGGTTCCGCTGCGACGGCGCGATGAACCAGGCGATCCGCGAAACCGCCGGACGTTTCCCCAACGCGGTGCTGGTCGATTCGGCGCGCGTGCTCGACGCGGCCAGCCCGGGCGGCACTTCCGGCGCGGAGCTGTTCCACGAGCACGTCCATCTCCGGTTCGAGGGAAACTACCTGCTGGCCCGCGCCCTCGCCGAACAGCTCATAGGAATCCTGCCGGAGGAACCTTTGCGCGCCTCGTCGCGCGAATGGGCCACGGAACGGCAATGCGCCGAGCACCTGGCCCTGGCCGACTGGAACCTCCAGGAAGCCGCGCTCTCGATCTACGGCCGCCTCGGCGATCCGCCCTTCACGCTCCAGGCGGACCACGCCGTCCAGCTCCAGCGCCTGCACGGAGAAATCTGCCGGCGCGCCGGCAGCGACCATCCCGAGGCCATGCGCGCGCTGGAGCCCATGTATCGGCGCGCCATCGAGCTGTCCCCGCACGATCCGGCGCCGCTGGCGCATTTCGCGTGGTCCCTGGTGAAACGCGGCGATCCCCGCGCCGCGAGCGAGCCGATGGAGCGCGCCCTGGTGCTGAACCCCTTCGACGCTTCGCGCTGGCTGCAGCTCGCGCGCCTCTACCTCGACTCGCGCCGTCCCGGCGAGGCCATCAACGCCTATCGCCGGTGCCTCGCCGTCGATCCGGACAATTCCTGGGCGGCCAACGGGCTCGGCCAGGCGCTCTTCTCCGAGGGCCGGCTGGAGGAGGCGGAAAGCGCCTATGGCGATCTCCTGCGGCGAAGGCCCCGCTTCGGCCCCGCCCACCTCGGTCTCGGCCATGTGCTGGAACGGCTCGGGCGGACCAACGAGGCGCGGGGCCGCTTCGAGGACGCCCTGCGCCACCGCGCCCTCACCGCCGAAACGCTCGGCGCGTTGGCCCGGTTCTGCTTCGAGCGCGGACGCTATCCGGAGGCGGCGACGAACTATCTCGACGCCCTGCGCTTCGCCCCGGCCGATCCGATGCTGCACCTCAACCTCGCCCGCACCTACAGGATGCTAGGCCGGGCGGACGAGGCGCGGCGGCTCAACGCGGCGGCCCTCGAGCTCGCGCCCGGACTGGCCGAAGCCCAGTTCCTCGTGGGCCTCGACCTAGCTCGCGCGGGCAACGAAACCGCCGGAGCCGAACGCTTCGCCGAGGCCGTTCGTCTCCAGCCCGACTTCATCGAGGCCCGCATCAACTACGGAGTCGCGCTCCATAACCTGAAGCGTTCCGCCGAGGCCTTGGAACAGTTCGAGGCCGTGCTGCGCCTCGATCCCGCGAATGCCACCGCCCGGAAATTCGTCGCCGGATTGCGGGACGCGGGTCCGGCTCCGCGCTGAAAACGAGACCGGACGCTGCCCGCCGATGGTCCTCACCGGAACCCGCTTCCGCCGGTCCTCGTTGAACTTCCCGCAGAAGATCTGTTCCCAACACCCGAGATCGCTGGCGACACCAGCTCCGCGCCCCATCCTACCTCCGTCCTGAGAAGCCAGGGCGAAGGTTCATGTCGCGTTTTCCTGGATGAAGAAGCTGAGGTTCTCCAGCTCCATCGCCAGGTTCACGGAGTTGACCATCACCTCGTCGGGCACGCTGAGGACGATGGGGGCGAAGTTGAGGATGCCGGAGATGCCGTTCTGCACGAGCTGGTTTGCCACCTCCTGCGCGGCGGCGGCGGGCACGGTCAGGATGGCCATCTTGACGTTGTGTTCGCGGATGAAGGCGGCCATCGCCTCCATCGGATAGATCGGCTTGGGGCTGTTCCGCTTGTCCTTCAAGGCGGCGTCCACGTCGAAGGCGGCGACGATCTCGAAGCCTTCCTGGTCGAATCCCTTGTAGAACAGCAGGGCGCGGCCGAGGTTGCCGACGCCGACGAGGATCACCGGCTGGAGGCTGGTGGTGCCCAGCGTGTCGGCAATGGTCTTGGAGAGCTGCTCGACATCGTAGCCGAGACCGCGGGTGCCGAACTGGCCAAAGTAGGTGAGGTCCTTGCGGAGCTGGGTGGGCTTGACGCCGGCGGCCTTGGCGAGCGCCTCGCTGGAGACGGTCCGGATCTTGTTCATCCGGAGACGGGACAGGCAGCGGAGGTAAACCGAGAGACGATAGATCGCCTTCTTGGGGATTTCGGGACGGGACGCACGTTTCAAGCATCGACAGGCTAAGTGGTTTTCCCACGAGGCACAAGCGGCGGCTGGCGTCGGCCGGGGAAATGCCCGTAGCCTCCGCGCCGGTGAAGAAATACGACCTCAACGCCTGGACCGTGGCGTTCCTGGTGTTCCTCGCGCTGTTCTTCGGCGCGTTCCTCTTCTATCCCGTCGGC
>CBFGQE010000317.1:0-4393 GCA_965650815.1 uncultured bacterium | reverse complement strand
GTGTTGGTTTGCGCGAAGGTTTCGCGCGCCGAAACGAAGGCCCAGCACATCATGGCCAACACCGCGAAGCGAAGCGCCGTCTTCATGCTTGGTTCAGCGCGTCTCCACATGGCCGTCGAGGTAGAGATAGTTGAGCTTTTTGCGGGAGGCATGGGGGTAGTAGCGGAGAATGGCGGACACGGCGCTGGGTCCGCCGCTGGTGCCTTCGGTCACGCCGAAGACCGACGGGGTCGCGTAGGTGAAGTTGTCCCAGACCACGGTGGTGGTGGAGAGCTTGGCGAAGGCTTCCTGGCTGCCGGTTTCGCCCACGAGGTTCTGGGCGCGGGACCAGGCATAGTTGACGCCGTTCGAGACGAGCGTCTTGCGGCCCGCCGGACAGAGCCAAAGGCGATTGGTCGGAACGTAGTTCGCGAAGTATCCCGGCAGCCCCAGCGGATCGAGGAGCATCCGGTAGGAGGAATTCCCCAGCAGGTCGCGCGACGGCAGCTTGCCGCCGCTGTCCTGGGTGTAGAGGTGATAGACGATGGCGAGCTGGCGCAGGTTCGACATGCAGGCGGCCTTGTGCGCCTGATCCTTGGCCCGCGCCAAGGCGGGCAGCAGCATGGACGCGAGGATGCCGATGATCGCAACGACCACCAGCAGCTCGATCAGCGTGAAACCGCCGCGCCCTTTCCGGAGCTGGAACACCGCCGTCACGTCACTCGCTCCCGATCACGCGGTAGAACGCGGGCGCCATCGGCGCGGGCAACGCCGTCGAACGCCCGGAGACATTCTCCACCAGATTCGTCCATCCGCCGGTCACATCGTCCGTGGCCTGCACGGTGAACGGCGCATGGCCGCCGGTCCAAGACAGCGCCAAGCCCTCGTCGGCCTTCGCCAACGCCAGTTGGATCGGAGGCGCGGGCAGCGCGACGCGGACGATGGTGCCCGCGCCACCGGTCACGCCGGTGAAGGCCCCGCCGCGGGTGATCGGGAAATAGGCGTAGAAGCGGTTCGTCACCTCCACGATCGTGCCGGCATTGAAGGAAGAGCTGCCGCTGCCCAGCGCATCGATTCCCGTGCCGTTCAGATCGGCCAGCTTGGTCACGGTGTTGGAGACGACGTTGAACTTCGCGATCACGCCCGTGTTGTTCGTCCCGCCCAGTCGGCTGGTGAAGTAGAGTTCGCCCTGCCATTCGACCAAACCGCTGTAGCCCGGCTGCCGTCCGTGGAGCACCGGCTCCGGCGCGTTCGTGCGGAAGGTGAAAGCCACGCTGCCCGTCCCGGCCGCGATGTCGTAGCGCACGATGGCTCCGGGCGCGGCCGTCGGCCCCACCGTCAGGAAGTAGAGCGTATTGCTCCCGACCGGCGTCGGCGTGGACCCGGGAAACTGCGTATGGCCCACGGGCAGATCCCAGACCTTCTCAATCACCGGATTTCCTTCTCCGTTGAAGACCATGCGCCCGAGCGTGCCCGCGCCGTTGCCCACGCCCGTGCCGGAATTGGTCCCGCCGGTGAAGGTCGTGAAGTAGTAGGCGTCGCCGACCTTGGCGAATCCGTCATACGGCTGGCGCCCCGTGGCCGCGCCGTCGAAGTGGTGGACGAACGACACGGCATTCGAGACCAAGCTGAAGCCGAGGATTGTCCCCATGTTGTTCGTGCCACCGCCCGACGTGGTGCAGAAGAGCGTGTCGCCGATCAACGTCAGCCCGCCGCGCGGTGTCTCGCCATCGGGCGAACCGCTCTCCGGGAAATGGTGCAGCGCGGTGATCACGCCGGTGGTCAGGTCGATCCGGGCAATGGTGCCGTTGTCGCCGAGACCGCCGTTTTTCGTGGTGAAGTAGCCGAAGTTGCCCGCGACCAGGATCGATCCTTCCGGCCGGCTGCCGATGTTGTTCTGCACCGTCTCGTCCATGCTGGCCACCTGCACGATCTCGCCCGTGCCCAAGTCGAAACGGCTGATCGTGCCCTCGTCGTAGGTGCCGCCGCGCTCCGTGGTGAACCACAGGTTCGTGCCCGCCTGCGTGAAGCGATCCAGTGGATAGTAGCCGCCCACGCCCACGCCATCGACGTTCGCAAAGCTGAGGTCCGCGACCTTCTCCACAACCTGCGCCGCTCGTGCGGACGACTGGAAGCCCACGGCCACGACGCCCAGCACCACCGGGAAGACGGCCCGAACCAACAAACCGAGTCTCTTCTGCAACATGCCCGCCATGCTAACCGCCCGCGCCGCTCCGGGCTTCCGGCCGCTTGCGATACTTTGTCGGCGAATTGCGCGGTCCTCCGCGCCGCGGGCCCCTGATACAGGGGGCGTGTCGCCACGCCAGCCCCGGATCACCCACAGGGGTCCTGAACGGCGCTGAAGCGTCGATGGAAATTGCCGTGAACCGTTGTGACACCAGATCCCAGCCTCCCAAAACCTGACCTCCATCGAACAATCGAGGCTAGGGCCTGTCGCTGCTCCGCATCTGGAATGTCGGCCATGCTCAAAGCCGCTTCATCGCACGAAACTCAACAATCACCGACCCACTCCAGCACCTGCTCCGCTGCGCCCCGGCTGTTGAGCACGTTGTGGTCGGATGTCCAGAACACCCGCGTGCCACGATAGCCGGGACAATTCGCCTTCAGCCAACGTCGCACCCACGGCCACGGCACGATCGGATCGGCCGCGCCCGTCAGGTAGTGGACCGGACCGGTGAAGGCGCGGGCCAAGGGCCGGAGATCGTTCTCCTCCATCAACCGCAACCGATACACCGTCGAGCGCCGATCCTGCTCGGTCCGGCGCGCGAGAAACTCGGGGACATCGGCCAACGTCTCCGGCGCGTGGCGATACCGCAGCCGACCGTAGAGCGGATAGATCCGGAGAAAGCATTGCAGCGCCTTGAACGGGATGGTTTCTCCCCGTCGCCTCACCCAAGTCACCGCGCGTGGCCAAGGATGCCGGACGAAGCCGCCCGCCAACACCACGCCGTCCACCCGGAACCCGCCGCCGAGCCGCGACCGCTCCGTCAGTTGCCAGGTCGGCTGCGAACTCCACGATTCCGCCACCACCCAGCCGTGCGTGACGCCGTGTTTGATCAACGCCATCTCGATGGCGTCCGTGTAGTCCTTCAGGCTCCAGTTCGTGGTGCGCGGATAGCTCAGCTCCACGAAGCGCGCCTCCGTCTGCATCCGCGCGCGAAAGCTGCCCGCCATCGTCCAGTCGCCGTGCATCCCTGGCAGATAGACCACCGCCACGCCTTCGGCGGAACCGTGGATGCGCAGGGAAATCTCCGTGTCGCTGATCATGGAAGAAGACTTTCAACCACAGATGGACACAGATTCACACAGATGAGGGGAATGCTACCAATGGACGGTTCGCCTGACGGGAAGGCGTTTTTGATCTGTGTTCATCTGTGTCCATCTGTGGTTGTTCCCCGCTTCGTCCGCAGCACCGTCTCCGTCCGCAGGAAGATCTCCTGCGGCACGCCAAGCGCCTGCTTCAACGCCACGTCGCGGTCCCACGGGTTCTCCATCCGCGCGATGCGCCGGGCTTCGCCCGTCTCCACGTTCAACGGAAAGAACCACGGGGAAACCAACGCGGTGTTGATCAGCGGGAAGTCCGATCCGTAGAGCAGCCGCCCCTGGAACTCCGGCCGCGTCAGCGCCGCCTTGAGGTAGCCCAGCTTGTTCACCTGAGTGAGCGACGAGATCTCCGAATAGAGGTTCGGATATTTCGCCATCATCCGCGCCAGCCGTTCCATGTCCGGCTCGCCGCCGTTTTCGCCGGTCGAGGCGATGTGGGCCACGATCACCGTCACGCCCAACTCCAGCGGAAGCTTCAACCGCTCCGGATCGCACAGTTCGTCCTGCGCGTGGGTGAAGGAGCGCTCCTGTCCGGCGTGGCTGAGGAGCGGCATCCCCAGCTCGATCATGCGGCGGTAGAAGGGGACGATCCGCTCGTCCGCCGGGTCGAAGCGCATGATGCTGGGAATCCACTTCACCAGCACCGCGCCGTTGGTCGCCGCCCAGTCCAGCCGCTCCAGCGCGTCGGGCCGCAGCGGATGGATGCTCGCGCCCCAGAGCAGGTTGGTGAACTTCGCCGTCTCCCGCGCGACGAATTCATTCGGCACGAAGACTTCCGTCCGGTTCGTGTCGAACTGGCCGTTGGCATCCACCGCGCCGTCCAATGCGAGGATCACGGCGGCCGAAACGTGGCTGCCCGCGCCGATCTGCTCCGAGATGCGCCGGACCACCAGTCCGTCGCCCTTCGCCTCCAGCTCCGCGCGCGTCACGCCGAACGACTTCAGGTAGATGTCGAACTTGTAGCTGTCGCGCATCGCCTTGGAGACAAAGCAGCCGCTGCCATCCGCGCCCAGTCCCGCCGTGTGGCAATGCAGGTCGATGATCCGCGCCTGCGGCAACGGTTCCACCG
>CBFGQE010000316.1:0-4396 GCA_965650815.1 uncultured bacterium | reverse complement strand
CAAGCGAACGGCAGCTCAGGTTCTTCTGCATCATGTTCTGGTCGAGACCGGTCATACAGACGGCGATGAAGGCCCCACCCAGGAACTGTTTCCAGAAATAGCTCTTCTCCTTCCAGTTCCAGAAGAAGGTCTGCGCCATGCCGCTGTCCGCTATGCGCCGGACCATCTCCGCCGGTCCGAGGCCGAGTTCGCGCGCGATGAAGACGACCGACAACCCCACGCCGAGCAGCAGAAAGGCGGATTGGAAGGTGTCGGTCCATACCAGCGTCTTGATCCCGCCCTTGTAGGTGTAGGCCAGCATCAGGCCGATGATGAGGGTGACGGATACGGCGAAGGGCACGTTCCACCGATCAAAGACAAACGTCTGGATCACGCCCACCGCCAGGTAGAGCCGCGTCGCCGCGCCCAACAGCCGCGAGAGGAGGAAGAAGGCCGAGCCGGTGCGTTGCGCCATCGGCCCGAGCCGCCGTCCCAGCACGGTGTAGATGGAGGTGAGGTTCAGCCGGTAGAAGAGCGGCAACAGCACCTCGGAGATGACGAGATAGCCGAAGACATAGCCGAGCACGACCTGGAGATAGTTGAACTGGTCGTTGGCCACCGTGCCGGGCACGGAGATGAAAGTGACGCCCGACAGCGAATCGCCGATCAGCCCGAAAGCGACGGCATACCAGGGCGAGGCCTTGTTCCCGAGGAAGTAGCCCGCGTTGCCCGCGCCGCGGCTGGTGAACCAGGCGATGAGCAGCAGGCAGCAGAAGTAGGCGGCGATGCAGGAAAGGATCAGCAGGGGCGACATCGTTCAGCGGCGCCCATCGCCTCAAAATCCCCCCGTCGGTGCAAGCCCAGTGCGGCCCCCCGTCTGGGGCGGCGGGTAGCGCAAGCCTCCGGTTGGCCGTGTCGCAACCTGCCCGGTTGCCGTCGCGCCGACTGCGATGCGCTTCCCGACGGGACGTCGGCGCCACGACGGCTCGGCTGCCGCTCGACAGCGCAGGGACGCCGCGACCACGCTCTGCGGCCAACGTGCCGTTCGATTCCGCCATTCTCGTCCGCGTCCTGACCGGTGCCGCGCTCAGCGGCTTGCTGCTCTGCGTGGGACTGCGCCTGGAATGGCCTGCGGTGGTCGATGCCGTCCGCCGCTGCCGGATCTGGCGCCTGCTGGCGGTGAACTTTCTCGTCGTGCCCGCCTTGGCCGTGGTGTTCGGGCGGATCGCAGGGTTGGGCATGGAATCGACGGTGGGGCTGGTCCTCTTGGCGGCCGCGCCGTTCGCGCCGGTGGTGCCGGTCTTCGCGCGCATGGCCCGGGCCGATCTGGCGCTGGCCGCCGGCTTGACCGCCGCGTTTCCCGTGGTTTCCGCCGTGCTGACGCCGCTGGTCTGCGGGCTGGCGTTGAAGCTGGTTCCCGGCGCGAGCGGGTTGAACTTCCGCTTTCTGGGCGTGCTCGGCGTGCTTCTGGCCTCGATCACGCTGCCCTTGGCCCTCGGCCTTGCCGCGCGGCGCTGGTGGCCGGAGTTCACCCGCAAGGCGCTCCGCCCCGTGGAACGGCTTTCCGAGACCATCGGCGCGCTCTCGCTCGCGTTCGTCGTCGTGCTGGAATGGCGAACGGTCCTGGATACGTGCTGGCCCGCGCTGCTCGTCGCCGCGGTGTTGGGCGAACTCGCCTTCGCCCTCGGGTGGTGGACGGGCGGCCCGATCCGCGCCGCGCGCCAAACGGTCGCGTTGGGCACGGCCAACCGGAACATCGCGCTCGCGGTGCTGGTCGCCGTGGACAGTTTTCCCCGCACGCCCGTCGTCGGCGCGGTGGTGGCCAACGGGCTGCTCTTCATCCTGCTGGGCTTGCTCCACGTGGCCTGGTGGCGGTTGCGCCCCGGCGGCGGCCCCGCAGGACCGGAGCAATGATAGCCCCGGTGGGGGCCCGGGCATTGCCAAACCGGCGGAGGCTGCTTAACAAGTGCGGCATGAAGTCGAACGGCCGTGTTTTCGCCGCCCTAGTCGTCGGTCTGCTGCTCGTGATCGGTGGTTTTCTGCTGTGGAAAGGCCGCCAGCCGGAACCCGTGGCCCAACCCGTCGCCCCTCCTGAAGCGGTGACCGGGACGAACGCCGCCGCACCCGCTCCCGCCCCGCGCCCGCAATACCCGGCCGATTTCGCGGACCAGGACTACGATCCAAACAAGCCGGCCCCCTATCCGCCCTGGCTGGAGAAGCTCGACTCGATCGTCACCTCGGACAATCCGTCGGACGAGAACAAGGTGGAGCAGATGGCCGCGCTCATGCCTGGACTGCCGATGGAGGCCAAGCTGGAATACGCCCGCCAGATGACCGTGATGCTCGACGACACGAACTACACGCCGGTCAAAAAGATCCTGCTCGACCCCACCACGCCCACCAACGTCTTCGACGTGATCTTCAACGAGTTCGTCACCCGGGGGAACGCCCTCAAGCTCCCCGTCTATGTGGAGATGATGAAGATCCCGAACCACACCTACCACGCTCGTGCCCGCCAGGTGCTCCAAGCCTATCTCCGCATGGACTATGGCGACGACCCGGCGAAGTGGGAGGAACCGGTCAACGAATACCTGAAGATGACCGGCGCGATCCCCTGACCCGGCTTGCGGCGCGGGCTGGAACTTGGGCAGGCTCGGAGCGATGCCTGCGCTGTATCGCTCGTTGGTCCGCCCGTTCCTCTTCCGCCGCGACTCGGAGGAGATCCACAATTTCACCCTTGGCGCTCTGGGCGCTTTGGCCCAAGCGGACCTGGCCCCCGATTCCTTCTCCGCCCTGTTCCAGCCCGAACCGCTGCCGATGAAGCTCTTCGGGCTCGAGTTCCCCAACCCCGTCGGCTTGGCGGCCGGCATGGACAAGCGCGCGGCGGCGCTGCCGATCTGGGAAAAGCTCGGCTTCGGCTTCTGCGAAGTGGGCGGCGTGACCTGGCACGCGCAGCCGGGAAACCCCACGCCCCGGATGTTCCGCGTCGTGCCGGACGAGGCGCTGATCAACCGCATGGGCTTCAACAACGGCGGGGCCGAAGCGATGGCCGTCGCCCTGGCCGGATGGAAGCGCGCCGGGCTTTGGCCCAATCACCCGGTCGGGATCAATCTCGGCAAATCCAAGATCACACCGTTGGAGCAATCGGCCGACGACTATGCCGCCAGCTTCCGCGCCCTGCGCGATCTGGCCGATTTCTTCGTGGTCAACGTCAGCTCCCCCAACACGCCGAACCTGCGCCAGCTCCAGGACAAGGCCGCTTTGGACGAAATCCTCGCGGCGCTGCAAGCGGCCAACGCCCTCGGCCCTAAGCGTCCGATCCTTGTGAAGGTCGCCCCGGACCTGACCTTCCCGGCTTTGGACGAGATTCTGGAACTCGTCACCCCGCGCGACCTCGCCGGCATCGTCGCCACCAACACGACCATCGCGCGGCCGGCGACCGGCGATCCGCGCCGGGACCGCATCTACGCCGAGACCGGCGGCCTCAGCGGTTCCCCGCTCCGCGCCCGCAGCACCGAGGTCATTCGCCACCTTTTTCGCCAGACCAAGGGTTCGGTTCCGATCATCGGCGTCGGGGGGATCTTCACCGCGCGCGACGCCTGGGAGAAAATCACGGCCGGGGCGTCGCTCGTCCAGATCTACACCGGCCTGGTCTATGAAGGTCCCGGCATTGCCCGCGCCGTGGTGGACGGACTCCGGCAGCGCCTCGCGCAGTCCGGCGCAAGGTCGTTGGCCGAAGTCGTTGGTGTTTCGGCCTGATTTCGGCGTTTTTCCCGGTGTGCGGTGTTAAGCCCGGTTCGCTTCTGTCGAAGAAACCATTGTCCGTGATCATAGAGATGCGCGGGCTTGTTTTTTGGATCGAACGCAACGAACGGGAACATCATGGACGTGCTGGATGAGCTGATCGAGAAGGTGCCCAATTTGCCGCCGGCACCGACGGTCGCAGTCGAGCTGCTGGGGCTCTTCAACGATCCGGACCGGGACATCGACCGGGTCGTCCAGTTGATCAGCCATGATCCTTCGTTGACCGCCGAGGTTTTGAAGCGCTGCGGCAGCGCGGCCTTCGGCGGACGGCTCCCCACCGATGTCTTTGAGGCCGTCAACCGGCTGGGATTCTACGAGATCTATTGCGTCGTCGTCTCCGTGGTCGGCACCCGGTCCATGTCGATGGCGAAGAGCACCGGCGCCTTCGACGTCGGCGCGCTCTGGCTCCATTCCGTCCTCACGGCCGTGGCTTCGTCCGCGCTGGCCGACGAATGCGCCGAGGAAAGCCCCGTGGCCTTCACCACCGGGCTGCTGCACGACATCGGCAAGCTCATCTTCGCCTCGGCCGACACCGCCCGGTATTCGATCCTGACGCGGGCCGGCAGCTCGGGGCGGGAACTGGCGGACCGCGAGGCGGCCCTGTTCGGCAAGA
>CBFGQE010000315.1:0-4397 GCA_965650815.1 uncultured bacterium | reverse complement strand
CCCCCACGAATCCGGCATTCAATCGGGCCGTCTCCAATCCAACCACCCTGACCATCTATGAGTAACGGAACAGATTCGGGCATCGCCCCGAACGCAAAACGGCTCCTGTGGGCCGGCTTCCTGGCCATCTTGGCCGCCGGCATCGGCTTCGGCATCCGCGGCGGCATCCTCGCCAACTGGGCGGCCGACTTCGGCTTCACCGGCGCGCAGCTCGGCGCGATCGGCGGCGCCGGCTTCACCGGCTTCTGCTTCGGCATCATCATCGGCGGCGTGATCGTGGACAAGATCGGCTACGGCAAGCTGGTCTTCGCCGCCTTCCTGTTCCATGTGGTCTCGGCGTTCGTGACGTTCGCCGCCAGCTCCGGCCAGGAACAGTCCGTGGCCTACAATTTCCTCTACTGGGGCACGTTCATCTTCGCCCTGGCCAACGGCACGCTGGAAGCCGTGGCCAATCCGCTGGTCTCGACCCTCTTCCCCAAGAACCGCACGCACTACCTGAACATCCTGCACGCGAGCTGGCCCGCCGGTCTCGTCATCGGCGGTCTGGTCGGCTGGATTCTCGGCGACAAGATGGGCGTGAGCTGGAAGGTGCAGCTCGGCCTCTTCCTCGTGCCCACGGTGCTCTACGGCATCTGGTTCATGGGCCAGAGCTTTCCGAAGTCCGAGGCCTCGGCCAAGGGACTCAGCGTGGCGGACATGCTCAAGGAAGTCGGCATCCTCGGCTCCGCCGTCGCCTGCTATCTCCTCGCCCTGTTCTTCATGGACGCCCTGAAGATGCCCGCTGCGGCCTCCTACGGCATCGGCGCCGCCATCCTTGTCGTGGTCGCCATCATGACCAAGTTCTCCATCGGTTCCGTGCTGCTCTTCGTCCTCTTCATCACCCACGCGCTCGTCGGCGCGGTGGAGCTGGGCACGGACGGTTGGATCCAGAACATCACCGGCAACATCCTCACCCCGACCGAGGGCAAGATCCTCTTCGTCTTCACCTCGATGCTGATGTTCGTCCTGCGCTTCTGCGCCCACTGGATCGAGAACAACCTCAAGATCTCGCCCGTCGGCCTGCTGGTGATCTGCGCCGGGTTCGGCGTCGTCGGCCTGCTCATGGTCAGCGGCATCACCACCTTCGCCGGCGCGATGCTCGCGCTGGGCATCTACGCGCTGGGCAAGACGTTCTTCTGGCCCACCATGCTGGCCGTGGTCGGCGACCGGTTCCCCCGCACCGGCGCGATCGCCATGTCCATCATGGGCGGCATCGGCATGATGTCGGCCGGCCTCCTCGGCGGCCCCGGCCTCGGCTACGCCAAGGACCGCTACACGGCCGAGCACCTCACCGCCACGGCTCCGGCGGTCTATGAGCAATACAAGGCGACCACTTCGAGCAAGTTTCTCTTCTTCAACGAAGTGACCGGGCTCGACGGCACCAAGCTGTCCGAGGCGCAAAAGGCCGAGGTGAAGACCCCGGAACAGAAGGCCGTGGTCGAGGCCAGCATCATCGGCGACCGCAAGACGCTCAAGGCCGACGCCTTCATCCCGGCCACCATGGCGGCCATCTACCTCCTGCTCCTGATCTACTTCAAGAGCATCGGCGGCTATAAGCCCGTGGCCATCGCCGACGAGAAGCGATAGGCGTTCCGGCCCGGTTCCGGATCGAACAAAACAAAGGCGGCTCCGGTTGGAGCCGCCTTTTTCGTTTCCAGAAAGCGGAGGGATGCCGCCGTCGCTATTCCGCCGCGCACTTGCAGAGCCATTCCTGGCTCTTGCAGGCGGAGCAGACGGAGGCGTCATATTCGAAGCGCGCGGTGATCGCCTTCGCGGACGGCGAGTCCTTGAACTGAAGCACCAGCAGGTAGTGGTCGCCATTCAGCGCGGGAAAGACGAAGCGTCCGTCCTTTTTCTCCACCGCCGGTTTCTGCGGGTTGCTGCGGTCGCCGCCGGTGACGGCCAGGGTCTGGTCCTTCAGCTCGACGGGCTTCATGTCCTTGTCGAGCAGGGCGACGTGGAATTTCCCGTCCTTGAGCGTGACTTCGCCGTGGAGGGTTTCGTTGGTGCTGAACTCGACGATGCGGCCGCCATTGGGGCCGATTTCGGCGTCGCCATGGGCGAACACGGAAGCGGTGCCGAGCAGCAGCGCGGCGGCGAGGGTGAGGAGTTTGGTTTTCATGGTCGTGGTTGGTGGCGCCGCCTTGGGCGCAGCAGGTGGATCGGTTGTTTGAATTGGGATGGAACGCGGGATCGGTTCATTCGACGGAGTTTTCTCCAGGCGCGGTTTGAAGGGCCCGTTGAGCGGCCTTCCTTCCGAAGAGGCAGAAGACCGCCGGGGTGACGGCGAAGTCGAGCAGCGTGGAGCTGACCAACCCGCCGACGATGCAGACGGCCACAGGATGAAGGATCTCCTTGCCCGGCTGGTCGGCCGCGAGGACGAGCGGGATGAGCGCGATGCCCGCCGCCAGCGCCGTCATCAGCACCGGCACGAGGCGCTCCTTCGTGCCTCGGACGATCATCGCCCGGGTGAAGCCTTCTCCCTCGTGCCGCATCAGGTGGAGGTAGTGCGAGAGCATCATGATGCCGTTGCGCGCGGCGATGCCCCCGACGGCGATGAAGCCGACCAGCGTGGCGATGGAGATGTTGTCCACCAGCAGCCACGTCAGCGTGAGGCTGCCCATCAGCGCCAGCGGCAGGTTGACCAGCACCTGCGCGGCCAGCATCAGGCTGCGGAAATAACCCCAGAGCAGCAGCGTGATCGCGCCGAGAACAACGGCGAAGCCCAGCGCGATGCGCCGGCTGGCGTCGGCGCGCGCCTGGAATTCGCCCTCATAGCCGATGAAGTAGCCTTCCGGCAGCTTCACCGTCTCCGCCACCTTGGCCTGGAGCACGGGCACCAGCGACGAGACGTCGCGCACCGTCGGCTTGATCGCCAGCGCGAAGCGGCGCTGGCTGTTCTCGCGGAAGATCACGTTCGGTCCCTTGGCTTCACGGACGTCGGCGACCATCGACAACGGCACGCGTTGGGAAACCGTTTCGCCGTCGTGGACCTCGATGGGCAACTGCGCGATGCGCTCGGGCGATTCGCGCCACTCCTGCGGCAGCCGGATGACGAGATCGACGGTGCGCTGGCCTTCGCGCAGTTCCGCCACGGTCTTGCCGCCGACGAGAGTGGAGAGCGTTTCGTTGATCTGGCCCGGCGTGACGCCGTAGGCGGCGGCGCGGTCGCGGTCGGCCTCGATGCGGAGCTGGGGAATGGTCGATTGTTGGTCGAGCTTGCAGTCCTCGAAGCCGGGAATGGTCTTGGCCACCGCCTGGATCTGCGTGCCGATCTCGCGGAGCCTGTCGAGGTCCGGTCCGAAGACCTTCACCGCCACCGGCGCGGACACGCCGCTGAGCATGTGGCCGATGCGGTCGGCCAAAGGCCCGGTCACGACGCTGAAGGTGCCGGGAACGCTGCGGATCTTCTGGCGAATGGCTTCCAGGATCTCCGCGCGCGAACGGTCCTGGGTTCCGCCCTCCGGTTCGCGGAAATCGACGTCGAACTCCGCCGTCGAAACCGGCACCACGTGATCGCCGCGTTCCGCCCGGCCGATGCGGCGACCGACTTGGCGGATCTCGGGGATGGACAGCAGCTCGCGTTCGATGACGTCGGCGATCTTGTTCATCTCCTCGAGCGAGGTGCCCGGAGCGGCCGTGGTGGAGATGAGCGCGGTCTCTTCGCGGAAGGCGGGGAGGAAGTCCTTCCCCATTCTTGGATACAGCAGGAAGGCCGCGACCATCGCCAGCAGCACCAGTCCCAGCAGCAGATGCGGCTGGCCGAGCGCGAAGCGCAGAAGCGTGTGTTCGAGCAGCCATTTTAGGCCGCGCACGAGACGGCCGTCCTGGGGCTCACGGCCTTGCTTGGGCCTCAAGATGAGCGAGCACAGCACCGGGATCACCGTGAGCGACACGATGAACGACGCGACCATGCTGAGGATCGTGGCGACGGCGATGGGCGAGAAGAGGCGGCCCTCCACTCCGCTCAGCCCCAGCAACGGCACAAAGACGAGGATGATCAGGAGCGTGGCGTAGAGAATGGAGTTCCGCACCTCGCCGGAAGCACGGGCGATGACTTCCAACCGAGGTTGGGGATCGTTCAGAGCCGCGTTCTCCCGCAGCCTTCGAAAGACGTTCTCCACATCCACGATGGCGTCGTCCACCACCATGCCGATGGCCACGGCCAGTCCGCCGAGGGTCATCGAGTTCACCGAGATGCCGAGCCATTGGAACGCGAGAAGCGTGATGGCGAACGACAGCGGCATGGCCATCAACGTGATGAAGGTGGTGCGGAAGTTTAGGAGGAAGAGGAACAGCACCACCGTCACCATGATCGCGCCGTCGCGGATGGCTTCCTTCAGGTTGCCGATGGCGTG
>CBFGQE010000314.1:0-4405 GCA_965650815.1 uncultured bacterium | reverse complement strand
CCGAACCACTTCTCGCCTTCGGGCACGTCGTGCATCACGCCGGACTGCGCGGCCACGAGGGCCTTGCTGCCGATCTTGAGATGGCCCGCCACGCCGACCTGGCCGGCGAGCGTCACGTAGTTGCCCATCTTGGTGCTGCCGGCCACGCCGACCTGCGCGACGAGCAGGCAATGGTCGCCGACGCTCACGTTGTGGGCGATCTGCACCAAGTTATCGATCTTCGTGCCCCGGCCTATCGTCGTCGGTCCGAGCGCGCCGCGGTCGATGGTCACGTTCGCGCCGATCTCCACATCGTCGTGGATCAGCACGAAGCCCACCTGCGGCACCTTGCGATGCTGGCCCTGGTCGAGCACGTAGCCGAATCCGTCCGATCCGATCACCGCGCCGGAATGGATGCGGACGCGCGCGCCGATCTGCGTGCGGGAATAGAGGGAGACGTTGGGAAAGATCCGTCCGTCCTCGCCGAGGACCGAGCCGGCTCCGACGGACACCGAAGCCATCAGCACGGTCCGTGCACCGATCTTGCAGCCTTCGCCGACGACGCAGTTGGGACCGATGTGGGCCGTGGGATGGATTTCCGCGCCGGGCGCGACCACGGCCGACGGATGAACTCCGGCCGGATAGGAAGGTTCGGGAAAGAAAAGCGGCAACACCCGGGCGAAGGCGATGCGGGCGTTCGGCACCTTGATCACGGCCTTCTTCTCCGAGCGGAACGGCCCGTCCACCATGATGGCGGCGGCGTCGGTCTGTTCGGCTTTGAGGAAAAACGTCTCGTTCTCGGCGAAGGTCAGGTCGCCCGCCTTGGCCGAAGTGGCGGGGGCGAAGCCGGTGAGCCGGATCGAAGGATCGCCCAGCACTTCGCCGCCCAGCTCCCGGGCAATGTCCTGCGTGGTGAACTGGATCGCGGCGGACGAAACGTTTGGGGCTCCCTGGTTCATTCCCTTGGCGTGTTGGCGGCGGTTATTTGCCGTTCTTGTCGATGATGACGTTGCCCGCTCCCAGCACGGCCACGCGGGGCTTCCAGTTCGCGGCGGCGGCGGGATCGACCTCGGTGAAGCTCATGATCGTGATGAGGTCGCCGGGCTTGCCCAGATGCGCCACGGCTCCGTTCAGCTCGATCGCGCCGCTGCCGGCCGGGCCCTTGATCACGTAGGTCTCCCAGCGCGCGCCGTTGGCCATGTTGCCGCAGAGGATCTTCTCATACGGATACAGGCCGCAGGCCTCCATCAGATCGGACGCGATGGTCAGGCTGCCTTCGTAATCGACGCTGGCCCCGGTGACGGTGGCGCGGTGGATCTTCGACTTGAGAACGTGAACGAGCATTTTTCGGGCGGAAACCTAGTGTCGCTCCCCGAACGCCGCCAACTCATTTCCTGTAGCCGGAGTTTGCCCTTGGTCCCGCCGCCCGGCATCGGCTAAATCCCCGCCCGCATGGAATGGATCAAAGACGCCATCGACTTCGTCCTGAACATCAAGGAGCACTTGGACACCTTGGTGCGCGAGCATGGCACGTGGGTTTACGTGATCCTCTTCCTGATCGTCTTCTGTGAGACCGGCCTCGTCGTCACCCCCTTTCTCCCGGGCGATTCCCTGCTCTTCGCCGCCGGAGCCATCGCGGCCGGGGGCGAACTCAACCTCGTCCTCCTCTGCGTCGTCCTCATTGTCGCCGCCATCCTCGGCGACACGGTGAACTACTGGATCGGCCGCAAGCTCGGCACCTGGACGGCCAAGACCTTTCCGCGCGTGGTGAAGCAGAAGCACCTGGACCGCACCCACGCCTTCTTCGAGCGCTACGGCGGCAAGGCCATCATCTTCGCCCGCTTCGTCCCCATCGTCCGCACCTTCGCCCCGTTCGTCGCCGGAGCCGGCGCGATGACCTACGGGCGTTTCATGTTCTTCAACGTGGTCGGCGCGCTGATCTGGGTGCTGACGCTGGTGCCGGCCGGCTATTTCTTCGCCAACGTGCCGTTCGTGAAGAAGAACTTCGAGCTGGTCATCATGGGCATCATCGTCGTGTCCATCCTGCCCGCCGTGGTCGAGATCCTGCGCGAACGCGCGCGGCTCAAGCGCGAAGCTTCCGGCCGCTGATCGTTGGACCGAGCCGGAAGCCAGGGAGAAAGCGTTGGCCAGACTCCCGTGGCGCAAACCTCCGGCCGACCGGTCTGCAACCGTTTCGGCTGCCGCATCGCCCGCTTCCAGCCTGCCAAGCCGGCCCACCACCCAAGCCTGTCCTGACCAGCGCGACACCGACGGCACGCCCGGCGGAACATCGGCGCCAACGCGGCAACGGACGGAACCGCCGTTCCACCTCGCCCTTGCGCCGCTTCCATCGGCTCCCGACACTCGGCCTCGCAACGCGTCGCGCCCATGATCGAGCAATTGACCGCCCTGCCCCGGCTCCGGCTCTTCCTGCTGGCCGCCATCGGCATCGTCGTCGTGGGCGCGATCGACCTCAGCACGGGCCCGGAGCTGGCGTTCTCGATCTTCTACCTGTTGCCCATCGCCCTGGTCGCCTGGTCGGCCAGCATCTCCGCCACCCTCGCCGTGGCCTTGACCTGCGGCGCGGTCTGGCTGGGCATCGAGATCGCCACGCACCAGCTCTCGCATCCCGCGATCCTCTACTGGAACGGCGCCGTGCGCACGGGCGTCTTCTGCATCGTCGGCTGGATGGTCGCCCTGGTGGCGAAACGCACGCGCGAACTCCACGGCCTGAACGACTCGCTCGCGCAGAAGGTCGCCGAACGCAGCGCCGCGCTCCGCGACCAGTCGGAGCTCCTCGAATCGGTCCTCGACAGCATCGGCGAAGGCGTCGTCGTCGCGGACACCGCAGGCCGCGTGGTGAAGTCCAATCCCGCCGCCCGCCGCATCCTTGGTGCCGCGCCGCCCGATGCGGACCGCGTGACCGAACCGGAGCTGGAGCCGCTGCGCCGCGCCTTGCTGGGCAGCCCGGTGGACGCCGAGGAAGTCCCTTGGTTCGCCGATGAAAACCGCCCGCCCCAATGGCTCGCACTGACCGGTCGTCCCATCACCGGCGGACGCTCCGAAACCAAGGGCGCGGTCGTCGTCGTGCGCGACGTGACCGAACGCCGCCTCTTGGAGCGCCAGGTCGCCGAAGCCAGCGACCGCGAGCAACGCCGTCTCGGCGCGGATCTCCACGACGGCGTCTGCCAGCAGCTCGTCGGCGTGGCCTTCGCCGCCCGGCTGCTCGCCGACAAGCTGGCTGCGGCCCAGCCCGCCGAATCCCGCGCCGCCGCCGAGATCGTCGCGTTGATCGATTCCGCCCTGGGCCAGACCCGCCAAGTGTCCCGTGGGCTCTACCTCTCGGGCCTCGAGAGCGGTGGCCTCGCCGAAGCCCTGGACGAACTGGCCGAACAGGTCCGCCAACGCAACCGCTTGGACTGCGTCTGCTACACGCGCCTCACCTCACCGGTCGATGATCCCGTGGTTTGCCGGGAACTCTACCGCATCGCCCAGGAAGCCGTGGCCAACGCCCTCAAGCACGGGCGCCCTCGCCATCTCCAGCTCACGCTCGACGCCGACGAACGCCGCATCCTGCTCTGCATCGAAAACGACGGCCTGCCCTTTCCCGCCGCTCCGCCCAACGGCCAAGGCATGGGCCTCCAGATGATGCGCCACCGCGCCCGTTTGCTCGGCGGCACGCTCACGCTCGATTCCACCGGCCCCGCCGGGACCGAGGTCGTCTGCGAAGTCCCCCGCCGCCGCCATCCATCGACTTCCGCCCCATGAAAAGCCCCGAAAGCCCAGCCGCCCGTGTCCACCGCATCTTCCTCGTGGACGACCATCCCATGGTGCGCGAACACCTCGCCGCCCTGCTGGAGCGCGAACCGGACCTGAAGGTCTGCGGCGAAGCCGACGATGCCCCGACCGCGCTGCGCCGGATCACCGAGACCAAGCCCGACCTCGTGCTGCTGGACCTCACCCTTAAGAACTCCCTCGGGCTCGAGCTATTGAAGGATCTTCGCGCCCAGTTGCCCGATCTCCCCGTGCTCGTGCTCTCCATGCACGACGAGATGATCTACGCGGAGCGCGTGCTCCAGGCCGGTGGCCGTGGCTACATCACCAAACAAGAAGCCACCACCCGCATCCTCGTGGCCGTCCGCCAGGTCCTGGCCGGCGAGGTCTATCTCGGCGCGGAAGTCGCCGGACGCATCCTCCAGCGTTTGGCCGGCGGGGGCGCCAAAGGTCCGCAAAGCCCGGTCGAAGCCTTGACCGACCGCGAACTCGAAGTCTTCCGCATGATCGGCCAAGGACTCTCCACCCGCCGCATCGCCGAAGACCTCCGCCTGGGCATCAAGACCGTGGAAACCTACAAGGCCCGCATCCGCGAAAAGCTGGGCCTGACCGATGGCAGCGAAGTGCTCCAGCACGCCATCCGCTGGCTCCA
>CBFGQE010000313.1:0-4424 GCA_965650815.1 uncultured bacterium | reverse complement strand
CTTCATCATCGCCATCGTCATCGCCTTCGTCGTGGCGGGGCTCGCGGGGCTGCTGGTGGAGTGGTCGCTCATCCGCTTTCTCTACAAACGCCCGCTCGACACGCTCCTCGCCACCTGGGGGCTCAGCCTGATCATGCAGCAGGCCTTCCGCCTCACCTTCGGCGCGCGGGAGGTGACGCCCACGCTGCCGGAATGGCTGATGGGTTCCTTCAAGCCGACGGAGACGATCGACATCCCGATCAACGGCGTCTTCGTCATGGGGCTGACGCTGCTCCTCACCTTCGGCGTCTGGCTCTTCATGTTCCGCTCCCGCATCGGACTCCAGATGCGGGCCACGGTGCAGAACCGGGTGATGAGCGGCGCGGTCGGGATCAACACGAAGCTGGTGGACCGCTTCACCTTCTGCCTCGGTTGCGGCATCGCCGGCGTGGCGGGCGCGGCCTTCACCACCATCGGCTCCACCGGGCCCGACAGCGGATCGCGCTACATCGTGGACACCTTCCTCGTGGTTGTCTTCGGCGGCACCGCGAGCCTGCTGGGAACCATTGCGTCGGCCTTCGGCATCGCCCAGGGCCAGTCCATCGCCGAGTTCTTCCTCGAAGGCACGGCCGGCAAGGTCGCCATCCTCCTGGCCATCGTCGTCGTGCTGATGATCCGGCCGCAGGGCCTCTTCGCCTCCAAGATCCGGTCGTAACTTCCACCCAGGAACCAAGACGTGAAAACCTTCTACACCCGCATCTTTGGTGGCCACCACGGCACGACCAACCTCGTCGTGCTGGCGACGCTGCTGCTGCTCATCCTTCCGCTGTCGCTCGACATCTTCCGCCTGAACCTCGTGGGCAAATACCTCACCTACGCCTTCGTGGCGCTGGGCCTGGTGCTGCTCTGGGGCAAGTCCGGCGTGCTCAGCCTGGGCCAAGGCGTGTTCTTCGGCCTCGGCGGCTACTGCATGGCCATGTTCCTCAAGCTGGAGGCCTCGGACCCCGAGAGCACCAAGATCCAGTCCACGCCCGGGATTCCGGACTTCATGGACTGGAACCAGATCACCGCGCTGCCGTCGTTCTGGGTGCCGTTCAAGAGCCTTCCGTTCAGCCTCTTCGCGGTCGTCGCCGTGCCGACCGTGCTGGCGTTCATCATCGGCTTGGCGATGTTCAAGCGCCGGGTCGGCGGCGTCTATTTCGCCGTCATCACCCAGGCGCTGGCGCTGATCCTCTCGCTCGGCATCGACAGCCGCCAGGGCTACACCGGCGGCCGCAACGGCATCACGGACCTGCGCACGCTCTGGGGCTGGGACATCCGCACCGAGAGCGCCCAATACATCCTCTACTTCCTCACCTGCGGACTGCTGATCGGGCTGATCCTCGCCTCGCAATGGCTGCTCTCCGGGAAGATGGGCAAGATGCTCCTCGCCATGCGCGACCGCGAGGACCGGGTGCGGTTCTCCGGCTACGACGTGTCGATGTTCAAGGTGTTCACCTTCTGCGCGGCGGCGGCGCTCAGCGGCATCGGCGGCGCGCTCTTCGTGCTCCAAGTCGGGTTCATTTCGCCGTCGCTCGTCGGCATCGTCCCGTCGATCGAGATGGTGATCTTCTGCGCGGTGGGCGGGCGGGCCTCGCTCTACGGCGCGGTCTATGGCGCGCTGTTGGTCAACACCGGCAAAAGCCTCTTCTCGGAGAACTTCCCGTCGCTGTGGCTCTTCGCCATGGGCGGCATGTTCATCGCGGTCGTCATGTTCTTCCCCGACGGCCTCGCCGGCGTGGTGGACAAGCTCCGCAAGAAGATCGGCCCGTGGTTCGCCTCCCTGCGCGCCGGCAAGGCCCCGACGCAACCCTCCGAACCCGTGGCCTCGGCGGCCGTTCCCGAAGGAGACAAAGCATGAGCAGCAGCACCTCGTTCCACCTGTCCATCGAAGACCTCACCGTCTCGTTCGACGGCTTCAAAGCGGTCGATTCGCTCAACCTCTACCTCGAAAAGGACGAGCTCCGCGTCATCATCGGTCCCAACGGGGCCGGCAAGACCACCGTCCTCGACATGATCTGCGGCAAGACCAAGCCCACCGCCGGCAGCATCAAGTTCCACAACCGCGAACTCGTCGGACTGCCGGAGCACAAGATCGTCCACGCCGGGGTCGGCCGGAAGTTCCAGACGCCCTCGATCTACGAGAACCTCACGGTTTTTGAGAACCTCGAAGTCTCCTATCCCAAGGGCCGCAGCGTTCTCGGTTGCATCGCCTTCACCCGATCGGACGACGTCGTCGCGCGCATCCACAAGGTGGCCGAGGAGATTTTCCTCAAGGACCATCTCGACGTGGAGGGCGCCTTCCTCAGCCACGGCCAGAAGCAGTGGCTGGAGATCGGGATGCTTCTCATGCAGGAGCCCGAACTGTTGATGCTGGACGAACCGGTCGCCGGCATGAGCCCGGCGGAACGCGAACAGACGGCCGAGCTGCTCAAGCGCATCACCAAGGGCCGCTCGATCATCATCATCGAGCACGACATGGAGTTCGTCTCCCGCATCGCCAGCAAGGTCACCGTGCTGCACCTCGGCAAGATCCTGGCCGAGGGCACGATGGAGGAGGTCCGCACCAACCCCAAGGTCATCGACGTCTATCTCGGTCATTGAGGAACGCCATGAAGCCCCCACGAGCCACCGCAATTGAACGTTCGATGTTGGACGTTGGGAGTCCGATGTTTTCCCGGAGGACGATCCGGAAACATCCAACAACCAACGTTCAACGCCCAACATCCAAGTTCTTCCCAGCGCCCCTGCTTCCCTCCACCCCAGCCTCCCCCTGACATGCTCACCGTTTCCAACCTAACTGTCGGCTATGGCCAAAGCACGGTCATCCGCGACCTCAGCTTCCAGGTCCGGTCCGATGAAATCCTCGCCGTGATGGGCCGCAACGGCATGGGCAAGACCACGCTGCTCAAGTCGCTCATCGGGATTCTCCCGGCAAAGACCGGCTCCATAAAACTTGGAGAAAAGGACGTCACGCCCCAGCAGTCCCACGAACGTGTGCGCAGCGGGATCGCCTTCGTGCCGCAGGGCCGGATGATTTTCCCGTCGCTCACCGTCCAGGAAAACATCCTCACCGGCGCCCGCGGTTCGGTGGAGCAGAGCGTGTGGGACGAGATCTATGCGCTCTTCCCCGTGCTGCACGAGATGCGGAAGCGCAAAGGCGGCAACCTTTCCGGCGGCCAGCAGCAACAGCTCGCCATCGCCCGCGCGCTGATCACCAATCCCAAGGTCCTCGTCCTGGACGAGCCCACCGAGGGCATCCAGCCGTCGATCATCAAGGACATCGCCCGCGCGCTGAAGGAGATCCGGAACATGCGCAAGATCGCCATCGTGGTCAGCGAACAGGTGGTGAGCTTCATGATGGACTGCTGCGACCGCGCGTTCGTCATCGATCGCGGCCGGTTCATCCACGAAGCCCCGCGCGACAATCTCGACGCCGACAAGGTGAAGGCGCTGTTGGCCGTTTGATCCCCGTTCCTAGGTTCCATTTCTCTCCAACCCCCAACTCAGAAATCCCATGCCCAAGACACTGATTAAGATCGATCTGAAGTCCGCTCCGGAGAAGCACAAGACCCTGCACAATCGCTGGCACCCCGACATCCCAATGGTCGCCTACGTCAAACCCGGCGACGAGTTCCGCGTGGAGTGCGCCGACTGGACCGGCGGCCAGATCGCCGACGACGACAGCGCGAACGACATCCGCGACGTCGATCTCACCAAGGTCCACTACCTTAGCGGTCCCATTGGCGTGGAAGGTGCCGAGCCCGGCGACCTGCTCGTGGTGGACATCCTCGACGTGGGTGTGCTGCCCGACTTCGAGTGGGGCTTCACCGGAATCTTCGCCAAGAGCAACGGCGGCGGGTTCCTCACCGAACACTTCCCCGACGCGCGCAAGGCCTGCTGGCACTTCAGCGGCGTCTATGCGAACTCCCGCCACATCCCCGGAGTCGAGTTCGCCGGCATCATGCACCCCGGCTTGATCGGCTGCTTGCCTTCCAAGGAGCTGCTCGACACTTGGAACAAGCGCGAGAAGGAACTCTTCGACACCGATCCGAACCGCACCCCGCCGCTCTGCGCGCTGCCCTACGCGCCCACCGCCCACATGGGCGGCATGAAGGGCAGCGCCGCGAAGGACGCCGCCAAGGAAGGCGCCCGCACCGTTCCGCCGCGCGAACATGGCGGCAACTGCGACATCAAGAACCTGAGCAAGGGCTCCAAGGTGTTCTTCCCCGTTTACGTGAAGGGCGGCGGCCTCTCCATGGGCGACATCCACTTCTCCCAGGGCGACGGCGAGATCACCTTCTGCGGCGCCATCGAGATGGCTGGCTACCTCGATCTGCGGGTGAACCTCATCAAGGGCGGCATGAAGAAATACGCCATCACCAACCCGATCTTCCAGCCGAGCC
>CBFGQE010000312.1:0-4426 GCA_965650815.1 uncultured bacterium | reverse complement strand
AGCTCGGCGAAGGCGGCTTCGGAGCCTTCGGCGGCGTAGGCGCGCAGGAGCTGGACGTCGGACGTGGACTGCATTCACCCGTTAAACCGCCGCCGACGCGGGAATCCGACAGGAAATTTTCGGACGGGCTAGCGGGACGCTTGCGCTACGGCCTGCGAGACGCGGGCGTCACGGCCGACAGGACGTCGGCGCTACGGGGCGCGGCACCGCCGCGTAGCGCAAGCCTCCGGCTTGCCGTATCGCAACCCGTCCCGGTTGCCGAGACGCCGCGGCCGACACGGCTCCCCCGTTTTTGGGAGATGACGCATGGGCGGTTCCCCTCCACCGTCCGGCCCATGAACCGCCGCCGCTTCCTCCAATCCACCGCCATGGCCGCGCTCGCGGTCTCCACCGGCCGCGCCTTCGCCGCCGAGCCCGCGCCGAAGATGGGCAAGGCCATCATGTATGCCACCATCGGGGTCAAAGGCTCGGTGCTGGAGAAGCTCCAGGCGGTGAAGACGGCCGGCTACGAGGGCGTGGAGATGATGGGCGGCATGGATCGCAACGAGGGCGTCGCCGCCCTCAAGGAAACCGGCCTCGGCGCGGCCAGCGTCTGCTGCCACACGCATTGGGCCAAACCGCTTTCCTCGGCCAATCCGGAGGACCGCAAGGTCGGCGTCGAGGGGCTGAAGTCTTCGCTGCTCGACGCCAAGGCGTATGGCGCGGGTTCGGTGCTCTTCGTGCCGGGCGTGGCCCGCGACGGCGTCAGCTACGAGCAGTGCTGGGAACGTTCCATCGCCGGGATCAAGGAAGCCATTCCCGTGGCGGAGGAGACGGGCGTGATCATCGCCATCGAGAACGTCTGGAACGACTTCATCACCGACCACAAGGAAGCCGCCCGCTACCTCGACGCGATCAACCATCCGTTGGTGCAGTGGCATTTCGACGTGGGCAACATCATCCGCTACGGCGATCCGATCGACTGGATCAAGACGCTGGGTCCGCGCATCGCCCGCATCCACATCAAGGAATACAGCCGCGATCTGGCCATGAAGAAGGGCGACGTCTGGCAGGGGTTCAACGCGAAGCTGCTGGAGGGCGCGAACAACTGGCCCGGCATCATGAAGGCACTGCGCGACGTGGGCTACACCTCGTGGGCCATCACCGAGCAGGGCGGGGGAGGCACGCCCGAGGGCTTGAAGGATCTGACGGACCGGCTGGGGAAGATCCTCGCGAGCTGAGGGCGTTTCCGGGAGCCGCCGCAGTTGCCAAGCCGTTTCGGGCTGGCCTAGTTTCTCGCCATCATGAAACGCAGCCTGCTGTTGGCCCTTCTCCTGACCGGTGCCGGCGTCCGCGCCGAAGGGCCGGACGATCTCTACCTCGAATCCTTCAGCCTGATCGAACAGGCGGAGACGTTCACCAAGTCCGGCCAGAGCAAGCAGGCCATCGACGCGCTGAAGCAGGCCGAGTCCCGGCTGCAGAAGCTCCAGACCTCCTATCCGTCGTGGAACGCGGGCATGGTGAAGTTCCGGCTGGGCGACGTGACGGAGCGTCTGGGCAGCTTGGGCGGAGGCGCCGCGCCGACGACCGGCCCCGCCACCAAACCCGCGCCCGAGGCCGTGGCCGCCGGCCAGCGCGAGGAGGTCCGCGTGCTGCGCAGCCAGGTCGAATCCCTCACCGCCAAGCTGAAAGAGGCGCTCGCCATGCAGTCCAGCGGCCTCACCGCCGCCGAACGCACCCGGCTGGAGGAGCGCGTCGCCGGACAGCAGCGCGAGATCGAGGTGCTGAAGTCCGCCCTGGAGCAGGAAAAGGCCAAACCCACTGCGGCCCCGGCGGAGGAAGCCGCCTTGGCCGAAGCCAAGACCCTGGCCAAGGAAAAGGAAGCCCTCGCTGCCCGGGTGAAGAAGCTGGAGGAGGAGCTCGTGGCGACCTCACGCGCGGCGGCCACCCAGCGCGCCGCTCTGGAAAAGGCCCTCGCCGCCGCGGAAGCCCGTCCCGCCGCCGCACCGGTGGTCGCGACGGTGGCCCCGGCTCCCGCGCCTTCGGCCGTGGATACGGTCAAGGTGGCGGAACTCCAGGCCAAGCTGGCCGCGCTGGAGGCCAAGGCCGTGCCTTTCACCGCCGAGGAACAGGCGCTCTTCAAGGCACCGGCTCGCAGCACCGTGGTGCTCACCGAAACGAACGCGACGACGGTCAAGCGCTCCGTCCGCAAGGTCCCGCCCGGAGCCGGTGCCCTCGTGTCCGAAGCCGAACGGGCCGCCATCACCCGCAATTACCCCTTGGCCGAGACGAAGTTCTCCGAAGCCCTCCAGCAGGAGCCGGACAACACCTACCTGCTCGTCAACCTCGCCTCCGCCCAGTTCGAACAGGGCAAGCTCGCCTCGGCCGAGCAGCACCTGGAGCGCGCCCTGAAGGCCGACCCGGAAGATCCCGCCAGCCTGAGCCTCATGGGCATCGTCCGCTTCCGCCAGGAACGCTACGACGACGCGCTCACCTGCCTCAGCCGTTCGGCCCAACTCGATCCGAACAACTCCGACACGCAGAACTACCTGGGCATCACCCTCAGCCAAAAGGGCCAGCGCGCCGCCGCCGAGGCCGCGCTGCGCAAGGCCATCCAGCTCGCCCCCGACAACCCCGGCGCGCACAACAACCTCGCCATCATCTACGCCACCCAGACGCCGCCCTACGCGGAACTCGGCTGGTTCCACTACCGCAAGGCCCGCGCCCTCGGCCAGCCGCAGGACACGCAACTGGAGGAGCTGCTGACCAAGGCCGCCGCCGCCGCGAAATGAGGCAGGCCCTCCACGAACTGGTCCTGCGCACGCCCGGGCGTGGCTTCACCGACTTTACCGCGCAGGTGGTGGAACGGCTCGCCGCCTCCGGGCTCAAGACCGGCTTGGCCACTCTCCATCTCCAGCACACCTCGGCCTCGCTCGTCATCCAGGAGAACGCCGATCCCGACGTGCGGACCGATTTCGAGCGGTTTTTCGCGCGGCTCGTGCCGGATGGCGACCGGCTCTTCATCCACACCGCCGAAGGCGCGGACGACATGCCCGCGCACATCCGCACGGCGCTGACCACGGTGAACCTCTCCATTCCCTTCAACCAAGGGCGGCTGGTGCTCGGCACCTGGCAGGGGATCTACCTCTGGGAACACCGCCGTGAACCCCACACCCGCCGCGTCGTGCTGCATCTGCTGGGCGAATAGCGGGCAGTTCCCTGCGGCCACAAAAAAGCAAAGGCCCCGAGATCATCGGGGCCTTTCTTGTTTCGACTGGGAAGGGGTTCAGCTCTTCCGGCGGCGGCGAACTTCCGCGAACGCCAGTCCGGCGACCAGCGCGCCGGCAAAGG
The DNA here is from genome assembly GCA_965650815.1 of uncultured bacterium. Taxonomy (GTDB): domain Bacteria; phylum Verrucomicrobiota; class Verrucomicrobiia; order Limisphaerales; family CANJSG01; genus CANJSG01. Next base: position 1,096 of record CBFGQE010000312.1, on the reverse strand, counting down.
CGAACGTGGCCGGTTCCGGCACCGGAGGCGGCGGAGGCGGGGGTGGCACAAGCGGATTGCCGATATCGAAACGCCATTCTTCGAAACCTCCGGCATCCTGGGGGAATCCCTTGGATGGGACCAGTCCGTTCGTGTTGCCGAACTCCGAGTAGAACACGATCCGTTGGTTGGTCGAGAGGATGCCCGAAAACAGGCTGAGCGGAATCAAGGCCTCGATGTCCGAGGTGCCGCTTCCGCTTTGGAGCGAATAGTCCATCAACACCCGGGTGTCGCCCAAGTCGAACAATGGCGCGCCCATGCTGGCGATGCTTCCGCTGTAGGTGGCAGAGTTCTCGGGCGAGGTAGTTGGTGCGAAGATCTGAAGATCCGAAAGCACCAGCAGGCTATTGAACCCGCCGCTTGGCTCGTTGATGTCCAGCAGGAACCGGACGTAGTCGGTTCCGCCTTCGGTGACATAGCGCAGGTCGCCGTAGGTGAGGGAGCGGGTCTTGGAAGCATCAATCTGCTGCGTGCCGACTCCCGACCCGGACGAAGCGTCAGTGGAATAGCCGGAAATCGGCGAAGCGCCCCCGTCCGACAACGCTAAAAAAGGGTCAAAATTGCCTGTGCCTGACCCGATCGAATACAGCCTGAAAATCGAGCCGCTCGGGCCAAAACCGCCAGGCGCGCCCGCGTAGGTGAGATCAATGGTCGAAACAGCAGCATTGATCACCACCGGCGCTGCCAGAAGGGCCGCCGAAAGCAGCCTGAAGCAGCAAGGTTTGAAGTTGGTGTTCATAAGTGTTTTTGGGCTGGTTGCGGTCAGATTCGGCCGACGCCAAGAATAAGAAGTCACCGACAACGGGTAAGTTGTCCTGTTTTTGGAGGTTTGGGTCAAGCCGTGTCTCGTATTTGGCAGATTTATTTCTCCGCGAACGCTTGGCTCCAAGTTCGTGCCCATGAATGGCGCGGTTTAGCAATATCCGGCCGGGGCAGTCTGTATCCATACGAGTCACTCGGCGGTTGCTCGGTGGGTTTGATCAGAAGGTTCGGCAAACGGTTCGTCCCCAGAGCCTTGCTTGGGTTCTGCACCGATGCCGAAGCCGGGACGACCGGA
>CBFGQE010000311.1:0-4439 GCA_965650815.1 uncultured bacterium | reverse complement strand
GGGGAACCTTTTCTCGAAGCCCATCCAACCGGTGGAGCCACCAACGCGGTGTATCGCATCAAGCGCTGGGTGTTGGTGAAACCCAAGCCGGGCGCGTCCGTTGAAGCGCTTCTTCCCGGAAACGATCCGCAGCCGGTCGCAGCGGTGCCGGGCTGGTGGCGGGTGGCGACGGCTTCGCCGGAAGAGGCTTTGGCCCTCGCGGAAACGCTCTCGCAGGACGCGCGGGTGGAGGCGGCCTATCCGGAGATGCGGCGGCCCGTGGCGCTGCATGCCGGCTACGCGCCCGCGCCGGATGATCCGTTCTTTTCCCAGGCGTTTCATCTGGAGAACCGCAACGCCGACGGTTCCCGCGCCGGAGCCGATCTGAACATCCGCGCCGCTTGGCCCACGACACGCGGCGAAGGGGTGAACGTGGCGGTGGTGGACGACGGGATCGACGTGGCGCACGCCGATCTTTCGCGCGCTTCCGCCGGAACGCTGCACTTCAACTTCGTGCAGGAGGACACGGACGTTTCGCCCCGCACCAGTTCCGACAACCACGGCACGGCCGTCGCCGGAATCATCGCGGCCACGACCGGCAACGGCGTCGGCGTGGCGGGCACCGCGCCGGATGCGCGGCTGGTGGGGATGCGGATCTTCTCCGGCGGCGTGATTCCGCTCTCCATCTCGGACGAGGACATGGCGGGGATGTTCCGCTATCGGGACGACGAGGTCTGGGTGCAGAACCACAGCTGGGGTTTCGCCTCGACGGCCCAGTCCCCGGCATCGGGCATGGAGAACGAGGCGGTCGAACTGGGCGCGACGCAGGGGCGCGGGGGCAAGGGAACCGTGTATGTGCGTTCCTCCGGGAACCAGCGCGGCTTCGCCGGGAACGCGAACGAGGACGGCTACCTGACGAATCCGCACGTGATCCCAGTGGGCGCGGTGCGGAGCGACGGACGCGCCGCGTCCTACAGCTCGCCCGGGGCCAACGTGCTGGTGGCCGCGCCCAGTTCGGACACCGGTTTCCCGGGCGTCCCCACGACCGACCGCACCGGGATCGCGGGATCTTCCATCACGGACTACGGCACGGGCTTGACGGCCTTCACCGGCACTTCGGCCGCCGCGCCGCAGATCAGCGGGCTGGTGGCGTTGCTGCTCTCGGTGAACACGAACCTGACCGTGCGCGATCTCCAGCACCTGCTCGTGCTTTCGTCGCGCCACATCGATCTGGCCGATCCGCTCGTCACGACCAACGGCGCGGGCCTGCGGTTCAGCGACAACGTGGGCTACGGCGTGCCCGATGCCGGGATCGCCGTGGAGCTGGCGCGGAGCTGGCCGACGCGGCCGGCCTTGAACGAGGAGCTGGTGTCGGTGACGACCAACCTTTTCATCCCGGACGACGGCGTGCGCCTGGAAGCGCCGCTCGCGCCCGGCACAACGAACCATGCGGCGTCGCCCGGACTCGGCTTCCAGCCCGATTCGCCCACGGCGCTCGTTCCGCTGGTGAACGTCGGCCAGGCGCTGGTGCCATTGACCACGAACCTCACGGGCAAGGCGGCGTTGATCGAACGGGGCGTGAACAACTTTGAGGAGAAGATCCGGTTCGCCGCGGAGGCGGGCGCGGCCTTCGCGGTGATCTACAACAACGTCGGGACCACCGAGCGCGTGGTCATGCAATTGACCGACTTCTCGGCCATCCCGGCCGCGTTCATCGGGCGCACCAGCGGACAATTGCTGGCGGCGGCTTTGCAGCAGACGAACTTCTCGGCCCGCCTCGCCACGGTGGGCGCGACGGTGGAGGTGCCGGTGACGGCGGACCTGGTCTGCGAGCACGTCCTGGTGCGCATCCGCACCACGCATCCGCGCCGGGGCCAGCTGCGCATCACGCTGCGGTCGCCGTCGGGCACTGTGGCCGCGTTGCAACCGACGGGCGACGACGCTTCGGCCGGGCCGACCGATTGGACCTATGTGAGCGCGCAGGCGTTTCTGGAACCTTCGCGCGGCACCTGGAGCGTCACCTTCAGCGACCAGGCCTCAGGCAGCGTGGGCACGGTGGTGCAGGTGGAGCTGCGCGTGCGCGGCGTGCCGATCCTCGACACGGACCGCGACGGACTGGACGACGACTGGGAACTCGAAACGATAAGCGACCTGGCCGACGGAGCCTTGGATGATCGCGACGGAGACGGCTGGAACAACGCGGCGGAACAGGTGCTGGGGACGCTTCCGCTCTCCGCCAACGCCGAGCGCCGGATCGAGGTCGCCCGCTGGAGCCCGACGCTGTTGAGGCTCAGTTGGCCGGGCAGCGGAACCGGCACGGCCACCGTCGAAACGGCGGAAACGCCGACGGGCTTCGGCGCGGCGACGAACGTGCCGTCACGGTTCCCGGTGACGGAATGGTTCACTCCGGCGACCAATGCGGCGCAGTTTTTCCGGTTGGCCGAGTGAGGCGGATCGAGCGCGCCGACCTTCTCCGGGAGGACACGGGGTTTCGGACCGGACGACGGATCGGGAATGCGGCCCGCAGGCGTTTCCGATTCAAGCCAGCGCCCGGGCGAGCCGTTCGGCCAGGGCTTCGCGTTCGGACTCCGTCGTCTCGCGGGGAACCCGGATCGCCTCCTTGAACGTCACGTCGCAGCGCGCGCCGGGCCAGGGGATCTGGAACCGGTCCCAGCTCTTCAGTTCGAGTTTCCAGCGGATGGTCACATGGGCGGGCACGATGGGACGGCCCGTCAACTGGGCCAGCAGGATGACTCCGGGCTGCACCCGGTAAACCGGGCCGCGCGGACCGTCGGGCGTGATGGCGACGTCGTGCCCCTTCTCGACCAGCCGCACGCTCTCCAGCAGCGCCTGGCGGCCGCGACGGCTGGAGGAACCGCGCACCGGCACCACGCGGAAACGCTCCAGCACATTGGCCAGGATGCCGCCGTCCTTGCTCGCGCTGATCAGGGCCACGAGCCGCGACCGGTGCCGGTGGCGATGCACGTAGTGCAGCCAGCAGCACATGGAGAGGGCCAGGCGGTTGTGCCAGACGGCGAAGATCACCGGACCCTCGTCCGGATCGGTCAGGATGCCGGATTCGTCCCGGAACCGCACGCGCCAGCTGCCCATGAAGAGCCGGAGCAATCCGTAGATGGTGGCTGCGGCCAGCCGCTGGTGCCACTTGAGCGGGACGGGCACGACGACGCCGGAGCGGGGCGGCTTGGCCGGGGCTGGGGAGGAGGAATCGGCCACGCGCTCAGGCTCCCTTCTTCAACGCTGCCCGCACCAGCGACTCCACGCCCGCCTGCGGTCCGAGCACGGCCGCGACGGCCTTGATGGCGTCCGCCGCTTCGTTCGGCTTGAAGCCCAGCGCCTGGAGCGCCGCCGTGGCGTCGGCCAGCTTCTGGTCGCCGACGGGCAACGGCGCGGAAACGCCCGTTCCCGCCAAGCCGACGGAGATGGCGCCGAGCTTGTCCTTCAGTTCCACCACGATGCGTTCGGCCGTCTTCTTGCCCACGCCGGAGATCTGCGAAAGCGCCTTCACGTCCGCCGCCGCCACCGCCGCGCGGAAGGCGTTGGCGCTGATGCCGGAGAGGATGTTCAGCGCGATCTTCGGGCCGATGCCGGAGACGTTGTTGATGAGGAGGCGGAAGAGGTCGCGCTCTCCGGCCGTGGCGAACCCGTAGAGCGTGTGGGCGTCTTCGCGGACCGCGAGATGCGCCAGCAGCTTCACCTCGCCGCCGGGCTGCGGGAGCTTGTCGAAGGACGACAGCGGGATCAGCAGCTCGTAGCCGACACCGTGGGCCTCGACCACCGCCTGGGTGGGCAACGCCTCGACCAAAGTTCCGTGGATAAACGCAATCATGTCGCTCAATCAGTCTCCGCCACCGCCACCGCCGTCACCGCCGCCATCGCAGCCTCCGGAATCGGCCTCCGTGCCCCAACCGCTCCCGCCATCGCCTCCCGATTCATTGCGGGATGACCGACGGCGGTCCGACCACTGGTTGGAGACCGCCTGGAAAACCAAGGCGATGACGAAAAGGAGCAGGACGAGCCCGAAGAGCGTTCCGATCACCCAGAGAATCGCGGTCAGGGACATGCGCTCAGAGGGTTTTGGCGGGAGCACCGCCGCGTTTGCCCTGGCTCTGGGCAAAGGACAACGCCAGCGCGAGCGCGTCCGCCGCGTCGGGCTCCGGCTCGTCCACCAGGTTCAACATCCGCTGCACCATCTTGGAGACGGCGTGCTTCTGCGCGCCGCCAAAGCCCACGATGGCCAGCTTGGCCTTGCGCGGCGCGATCTCGCAGACGTCCAACCCCGCCTCGGCCACCGCCACCAGGCTGGCCCCGCGCGCCTCGCCCATGATCAGCGCCGTCTTCAGGTTCTGCGCGAAGAACAGCCCCTCCACCGCGCAGACCGTCGGCTCATATTGGCGGATCACGTTGCGGATGGCCCCGGCGATGGACGCCAGGCAGCGGGA
>CBFGQE010000310.1:0-4440 GCA_965650815.1 uncultured bacterium | reverse complement strand
GACCGCCGAGGAGCTGGAGGAACGGCTCGCCTTTCTCGCGGCCAATTTCGGCAGCTCCGTCGGCGGCGACCAGGGCGGCCTCTCATTGAACCTGCTTTCCAAGGATCTCGACGAAGGTCTCGCCATCCTGCGCGAGGCGCTCACGCAGCCGCGCTTCCAGGACGACAAGATCGAGCTCTACAAGCAGCAGAGCCTCCAGGGCATGAAGCAGCGCAACGACGACTCCGCCGCCATCGAGGACCGCGAGACCTCCTACCTGGCCTACGGCGAAGACTTCTGGGCCAATCGCTTGCCGACCCAGGCTTCGGTCGAAGGGATCAAGAAGGAGCATCTCCAGGCCTTCCACCGGCGCTGGTTCGTGCCGAAGAACTTCGTCGTGGCGGTCAACGGCGACTTCGACCGCGATGCGATGGTCGCCAAGCTGGAGAAGCTCTTCGCCGATTGGCCCTTCTCCGGCGAAACACCGCCGCCCGTGCCGGCGAATCCGACGATGGCTTCGCCCGGCGTTTACATCGTGGACAAGGACGTGAACCAGGGGCGCGTCACGCTGATGATCCCGGGCTTGAAGCGCGACGATCCGGACTTCATGGCCATGCGGGTGATGAACCACATCCTCGGCGGCGGCGGCTTCACCTCGCGGCTGATGAACCGCATCCGCTCGGACGAGGGTCTGGCCTACTCGGTGAATTCCAGCGTGCCGGGCGGCGTGTATTTCCCGGAGCCGATCAGCACCAGCTTCCAGTCCAAGTCGCCCACGGTCGCCTACGCCATGTCCATCGTGCAGCAGGAGGTGGAGTCGATCCGCAAGCAGCCGGTGAAGGACGAGGAGATCGAGACCACGAAGAACTACTTCCTCCAGGTCTTCCCCCGCACCTTCGCCAGCAAGGCGGCGGTGGCCGGAACCTTCGCGCAGGACGAGTTCACCGGCCGCTACGCGAAGGAACCGGACTTCTGGAAGACCTACCGCAACCGGCTCGAAGCGATCACCAAGGCCGACGTGCAGCGCGTGGCGGAGAAATGGCTCTCGACGAACCAGCTCGTCGTCGTGGTCGTCGGCCAGAAGGCGGAGATCGAGAAGGGCCACCCGAACCACGACGTCTCGCTGAAAACTTTCGGCCCCGTGACCGAAGTGCCGCTGCGCGATCCGATGACGCTCAAGCCGATGGCCAAGCCCGAGGCGAAGACGAACTGAGCCGGACCTTCCCCGCTCAATACACGTTGCTCAGATTGGTGGAACCCGAGGCGAGGACCTGCCACTTGCCCCGGATCATGGTGCGCACCTGGGGCGTGGCGGGCGGGAGCTTGGTGGGGTCGAGGAAGTTCAGGTCGAAGGCCCAGTTGCGGTTGGGCGGGTTGTAGACGTTGTCCTTGCCCCACTTGTTGGTGGCGTATTGGCTGCCATACATCACCACCATCGACCCGTTGTAGGTGAAGTTCTTCCCTGCCCAGTTCTCCAGGAAGCGGGGGTAGTTCTCCACGCCGCCGCTGTAGGTGTTGTGGGTATGGGACTCGACGATGCCGGCGAGGAAGGCGGCGTTGACCGTCGTGTGGTTGGCGGTGGGCGGGGAGCTGATGGAGGTGGAGTCGGACCAGCTCGTGGAGAGGACGTTGATGGCGTCGCCCACGAGCGAAGCGGGCTGGGTATTGATGGTGTTGGTGGAGCCCTGCTCGGTTCCCGTCGGCGCGTTGAAATGGCCCTGCACATACAGGGGACGAGCGGTCACCAGGGTGAGGCCGCCGGTCGGCAGCCGCGAGCCGTCCTTGATGCGGACGGCGTTCAGCTTGCCGGAGCCCAGGCTCCGCCGGTCGTTGACATAGACCACGTAGCCCGCTCCCGAGGCGCTGGTGCGCAGGCCGGGATTGGAGTTGATGGCCGAGAGGATGTTGGAAAGCCCCGTCACGCTGATGTCGATGGGATGGACGGTCTTGCCCTCCCGGTTGTCGGCGAAGGCCGCGTTGGTCTTCACCGCCGACGAGATCCAGGTGGCGTTGGTCGTGATGACGGTGTTGGGCGAGGAGGCGTTCGGGCCGGAAGTAACCCGGATGGAGTTGTTCGTGACGGTGATGACGATGTCGGCCTTGTTGTAGAAGCGCTGCTGGCCCATGGCGGAGGTGAGGCTCTCGCCCGAGGGCGGCACCTGGATGATCTCGCGCACGGCGGAGGAGGAGTTGTTGGTGCCGATCGGCAGCGTGAGCGCGGCCACTTTGCCGTCCGCCTCGGCCTGGTAGATCGTCGAGCCGCCCTGGTTGCCGCGGCCGTCGCCCGGGGCCTTGGCGTCGGCGATGGTGCCCACGGCCGTCACGTCGCTCTTGAAGGTGAGGGTGGCGGAGGGATCCACGTAGAGGTTGGCGTTCCCGTGGACGCGGCCGTTCACCACCATGTTGGCGCCCGGCTGGATCTCCAGGTTGACGTTGTAGAAGATGGCGAACTGATAGACGGGGATCGTGGCGATCTGCACCTCCTGGCCGACGGCGCCGACGACGCCGATGCCGGTGTTGTCGCGGGCGTTCGAGACCACGCGGTAGGCGGAGGCCATGCCGCGCAGGCCGGAATACTGCGAGTCGAGGTTCGTGTAGATGTTGGCGTAGGAGCGGGTGACGTGGGTGCGGTCGCCGGTGCCGGCGGCGTTGTTGAAGTCGAACCCGCTCCAGACCGTGGTCTCCGCGCTGGTGGGCACCAGCAGGCGGTAGTTGGCCAGGTTCGCATACACGCCGGCCTCGCCGCCGCTCTGGAAATCGGTGGAGATGCGGGAAAGGACCTTCTCCGTGGCCGCCTCCGCCGCCGCCTGCGCCTCGAAGAAGCGGTTGTTGCGCTCGTTCATCCGGGCGTTGCTGCTCGTCCACTGCATCAGCCCCCCGAGGGTGATGAGGCTGATGGCGGCGAAGCCCACGACCAGCACGAGGGCGTAGCCGGAGTCGCGGCGCCGGGAACGGGAGGGGAACGTCGTTTTCATGTCATTCGAGCGCGCGCCGCGTGATGCGGGTGCGGAGCTGGTAGAAGTCGTAGAGCCCGCCGGGACCGATGTTCACGGTGGGATACTGGAGCTGGTAGAACTGGAGGGTGAGGCCGACCACGCGGTTGTTCTGGCTGTTCGTCAGCACGTTCCCCAGATGGTCCTCGGCGGAGAAGACGACGCTGTTGCTCACGGCGTTGGCCACCACGTAGGCGTAGCTCAGGCCGTTGGTGGTGCGCTTGAGCTGCTGGTCGCCCGCGTCCCAGTAATAGCGCACGAAGGCGTTGGTGGAGGAGCCCGGGTAGATCTGGATCGCGTTCCCGCGCTGGGCCGCCCCGGAGGAGACGGGGGTGAAGGACGAGAGCCCGCCCGTGCCGATCTTCAGCACCTTGGCCGTGCGGATCTCCTCGCTCAAAAGGCTAACGGCCCGACGCGCCTCGTCGCTGGCCCCGAGCTTGGAGCGGGAGAGCTGGAAGAACTTCAGCCCGTAGATGTGGCTCGCGATGACGCCGCCGATGACGAACATGAAGAGCACCATCGTGACCATGAACTCGGGCAGGGTGAACGCCGCCGCCGCGCGTGGCGCGGAAGCCCGGCGGACCTGGATTGGCGGCGTCTTCATTGGTCGGGGGCCCGGTAGGTGATGACCGAGTTGGTGAACAGGCCCCGCTCCATGAAGGACCACACGCAGTCCACCTGCACCGCCTTCAGCGGCGGCGTGGAGGACACGGTCCAGATCGAGGTGTAGTTCGTGGCGTAAACGAAGGTGATGCCGTTGGTCCGCGCGTAGGCGGTGACCGCCCCGGCGTTGGCCAGCTTGACCGGGAACATCGCCGCGACGGTGCTGGCCAGGGCCTCGCCCGTGACGGGGATGTCGAGGATGTTGACCATGGCGGGGAAGTTGGTGGAGACGAGCTCGTCCACGTCGGGCGTGGCCAAGGTGTCCCATTTGGCCGCCCGAGCCTGCTCCAGCCGCTGCATGGCGAGCGACTGCGCCGCCAGGTTGTAGGCGGACCACTCGGCCCGTTTGGCCGCGAAGATGTAGCCCTCCACCGTGGCGATGATCGCGATGGCCGCGACGCCCATGGCAATGACCACCTCCATGAGGGTGAACCCGTCCGTTCCCCGAAGGTTTGGCCGTCCATTCCCGGTCTTGATCAAACAACGCTTCATTGCACGACGCAGAGCCCTGCCCGCCCAAATCCATCGGCCAGGCGCTTTCGCGACTTTAAGAATGGCGCAGTCCCCGTGCCATGGACGGGGCTCCGGTCCGCCACTGCCCCCGGAACCCACCCTGACCCCTCCCAAGAGGGGAACCGATCAGTCATATTCGGTGGCGGGAAGGCGTCTTGTCTTATCCCCTCCCGGGAGGGGTCGGGGGTGGGTTCCGGCTCAAATGAACAGGAGAACGAACTTGTCCCTTCACCCAGCACCCCGGCCTTTCAAGTCCCGAGTCGCGAAAAACCGTCGCCGTGCCTGTAACAAT
>CBFGQE010000309.1:0-4452 GCA_965650815.1 uncultured bacterium | reverse complement strand
CCTCTCCCCATCGGATGGGGAGAGGGTGGCCACAGGCCGGGTGAGGGGGTGCCCACGCAAAACCACTCCGGGAATCACCCTCACCGCCGCAGCCAATTGCCCGGTCCACTGCGCCATCCGCTCTGCCGGAAAGACCGGCTCCCGGACGAACCGCTCCAACGCCTCGGTCAACCCCACGATGGCCGGAAGATTCTCCGTCCCGGCCCGGCGTTCATTCTCGTGGCCACCGCCGAAGAGGATCGGGTCCGGCTGGAGCGGCGACCGGATGAAGAGCGCGCCCGCTCCTTTCGGTCCGTGGAACTTGTGGGCGCAGACCGAGACGAGATCGGCGTTGAACTGGTGGATGTCCGCAAACGGCAGCTTGCCGAACCACTGCACGGCGTCCGTGTGGAAGACCACGCCCCGCTCGCGGCAGATCGCGCCCAGCTCGGCCACCGGCTGGATCACGCCCGTCTCGTTGTTCGCCGCCATGACGGAGACCAGCGTCGTGTCCGGCCGCAGCGCCCGCTTCAAGTCATCGGGATTCACCGCGCCGGACGAGTCCACGGGCAGATACGTCACGGTGAACCCTTCTTTCCGCTCCAGATACTGGAAGGCGTGCAGCGCCGCGTGGTGTTCGATGGCGGAGGTGATCAGGTGACGGCCCCGGTCGCACCGCAGACGGGCGGTGCCGAAGATGGCCAAGTTGTTCGACTCCGTGCCGCCGCCAGTGAACACCACCTCGCTGGGCTTGGCCCGCCAGACCTGCGCCACCCGATCCCGCGCGTCGTCCAGCAACGCCCGCGCTTCCCGCCCGATGCTATGGATGGAGGACGGATTGCCCCAGAACCGGTCGAAGTAGGGCAGCATGGCCTCCCGCACCGCCGGATCGAGCGGAGTGGTGGCGTTGTAGTCGAAGTAGATGGGGGACACGTGAATGACTCGAAACAAACTAACGGGAGGCGGATACGCTCACAATGCCACATGCGCCCGTAGTTCAGGGAAGAAGGCTTCAAAATCGCTCCTGAATCCCGCCTCTTCTCGGAGCAGCTCTTCAACGGCGTTTCCCAAGGCGATGGGCCGCCGCAGACGTTGGCCAATGCGGTCCAATGCCGCTCTGACACCTTCCGGGTCGGCATAGGAGCCGAGAAGATCTCCGGCGATCATGCCTTCCAAACGCGCTCGCGCCGGTATTGGAACCTGCCCAACGACTTGCTCCAGCGACCAGTAGGTGGACCGCTTGAACTCCTCCAACGTGTCGCGGCGATGGCGCGACCAATCTTTCGCCAGAATGTGATCGTAAAACACATCCACAAGGGGACCGCCGAACCGTCGATAGGAGAGGCCGACGCGGGATAGACTTCTCCGAAAGCAAGGATGGGAGTCGGTGAAAACGTCGATCCTTTGATGTCGCTGCATTCCGGCCTCCACTTCCCGGCTCCATCCACTCCGGTCGGAGAGGGGCAACAGATCGGGAAGCAGACTGCCGAGGAGAAAGTCTGGCGACGGCTCCGAGAGACAAAGATGGGCCAACCAGTTCATCCCGCTTTTCCACCGCCGCTCAGGAGAAGCGGTCTTCGGTCCACGGATCGGCCGTGTTGCTGTAGCCGCGCACCTCCCAGAAGCCGAGGATGTCGCGGTCCAGGAAGACGATCTCCTTCACCCACTTCGCGCCCTTCCACGCATATTTCTTCGGCACGATCACCCGGGCCGGGCCGCCGTGTTCCTTGGTCAATGGCTGGCCGTTCCACGAGTGGGCGATGAGCACGTCGTCGTCCATCATCACGTCCAGCGGGTTGTTCGTGCTGTAGCTGTCGTGGCTCTTGAAGAAGACGTGCGTGGCGTGCGCCTTGGGCTTCACCAGATCGGCCAGGGTGAAGAACGACACGCCGGTGAAGACCATGTCGTATTGGCTCCAGGTCGTGACGCAGTGGAAGTCGCTCGTGTCGGTGAACTGCGGCAACGCCAGGAACTGCTCCCAGTTCAGCGTCACCGGATTCTCCACCAGCCCGTGGATCTTCAGCTCCCACTGGTCCAGCGGCACCTCCGGCTTCACGCCGAGATCGAGCACGGGGAAGTTGTGCACCTGCCGTTGCCCGGGCGGCAGCCGGTCCACCGAGCGGACGGTCGGCTTTTCCTGCCCCGACATCTTCCGCGCCCAACGTTCTTTGGCCGCGATGTAGGCTTCTTTCATGGGCGGGAAGATACCCAGCCCCTAACGGAAGGAAAGCGGGGCCGCGTCCCGACACGACCTGGAGCCCGGAATTGTGGCTTGCCGCTCCGCGCGCTCCGGCGGTTAATCGCGCCCCAACTATGTTCTCTCACGTCGTCATCTTCTGGACCGATCCCGCCAAGCCCAACGCCGTCGCCGACCTGATCGCCGGCGCGGAAAAGTATCTTCGCCCCATCCCGGGCCTGCTCCATTTCCACGTGGGCAAGATGTCTCCCAGCCATCGTCCCGTGGTGGACCAGTCCTACCAGGTCGCGCTGAACCTCGTTTTCCCCAGCAAGCAGGCGGAGGCCGAATACCAGGTCCATCCGCTGCACCTGGAATTCGTGGAGAAGGCCTTCAAGCCGAACTGCACGAAGGTCGTGATCTACGACTTCGAGTGATCGTTTCCCGCCGCCTTTGTCAGCCGTGAAGACCGCGTTCAAGGAATGGGCCATCGTCGTCGATGCGCTCGGCCGTGGAGAACAGAGCATCATCCTGCGCAAGGGTGGCATCGCCGAGGGACGCGGCGGCTTCAAGCCGGAGCACGAGCGGTTCCTGCTCTTCCCGACGCTCTTCCACCAACAGCGCGAATCGGTGCTGCCCGCCGCGCAGTCGCGCTACGACGAGATCGCGCCCGGGCTGCCCGGAACCGACATCCTGCGGCTGGAGTTCGTGGCGGAGGTGGCGATGGCCCGGCAGCTCCGTTCGTTGGAAGAAGCGCAAGGCCTGCGCCCTTTCCACATCTGGCGCGACGAGGTGGTGGCCGACCGCTTCGACTGGGGCCGGGACAAGAGCCTCTACGTGATGGTGCTCCGCATCCGGCGGCTTCCCCAGCGGATCGATCTGCCGATGTTGCCCAGCTACGGCGGCTGCAAGTCCTGGATCGAAACGTCGGAGGAGATCGACGTGACAAATGCGGTTCCCGTGCTGGAGGAAGCCGCCTTTGCCGAACGCCTCAAGGCCATCGAAGCGGCCTTGCGTTGAGCGACGCGGAAGAAACTCACGCCAAGAGCGCGAAGACCGCAAAGGGTGCGCTGGTTGAAGCTTCAACCAGCGGATCTGCCCGGAAGGAAGAAGTTCCTTTGCGGTCTTTGAGTTCTCTGCGTGAGCCCTGTTTTTCCACGCAGCCTCGCGGACGTGACCGTCCGCTCTCCTCTCGGATCAAAGGGCGATCAACTGCGGTCGAGCGGAGGAGACGAGCGCGCGTTCCACCAGCGACGAGGCGTCCTGCAGCAGCGATTCCAGGACCTGCTCGCAGTCCTCGTTCGGCAACCGGCGGAGATTCTGCGCGGTCGTCACCCAGCCGATGAGCGTGCGCTCGACGTAGTGGACCAGCCCTTGGCGAAAAGGAATCGCGTAGAGCCCCAGGCTGATCCCGTAAACGACCGTGTGCCAGGGCAGCACCCGGTTCTCGTCCGAGGCCAGCAGGTATTTCTGCAGCGCCTTCTGGTCGTGCAGCGGACGCAGGCGGCGCAGGTGGTTGCGGCCGACGCGGCGGCTGGCTTCGGCGAATTCGCGCAGCCCGGGCTCCTTGGTCAACGAACGGTCGAGCTCGATCAGTTCACGGCCTTGGTTCAACCGGGCCATCTCGGCGGCGCAGAGAATGGTGGGCAACTCCAGCGGCGCGAGGATCTCGGCGCGGTAGCGATGGAGGAACGCGGCCAGCTCCGCCGGTGAGGTCACGGGCTTTCGCCAGAACGAAGGGGGCGTGGGCACGGGCGAATCGCCGCCGGGCCCGAGCTGCTGGAGCAGCGCGGGGTATTCACCGAGCAGTTCGGACGATTCCTGGATGGCGGTCTGGGCGCTCATGACATCTACCGGCGCAAGGGCCGTTTTGGTCGGGGAAGGTAGGCATAGACGCGGCGGGGTCAAAGGCGGATTGCCATTGGAGAATGACGAAGTGCGAAGGCCAAAGGCCGAATCCAATCCCAAGGCGGACAAGTCGAGCTTGAATCGGATTTGGCCTTCGGACTTCGTCCTTCCTCTTCCGGCTTCTGGCGTGCGTTGTCCGGCGGTTTTGCCCATGCTTGCGCCATGAGCAACGTCACTCGCCACTGCCACGCGTGCGGCACGGTCTATGGTTTGAACGGCAATCCGGGCCGGCTGGAAGGCTGCGAGAAATGCGGCGCGGACCTGAAGGTCTGCCTGAACTGCACCCACTACGCCGCCACCGGCGTGGCCCACCAGTGCCGGGAACGCCGCGCGGACGAGGTCTTCGACAAAACGACGGCGAACTTCTGCGAGTGGTTCGACTTCGCCCG
>CBFGQE010000308.1:0-4454 GCA_965650815.1 uncultured bacterium | reverse complement strand
GCCCAGCGCCAGCAGGCCATCGCCACGCTGGTCGAGCCGCTCAAGCAGACGCTCACCACCTACCAGCAGCGGCTCCAGCAGGCCGAGCAGGCCCAGTCCTCCACGCTCGGCGAAGTGAAGAAGCAGCTCGAACTGCTCGCCGCCCAGAGCCAGTCGCTCTCGTCCGAAACGCTCCAGCTCCGTCGCGTGCTCAGCTCGAACCAGGCGCGGGGGCGTTGGGGCGAGGAGACCTTGCGCCGCGTCGTCGAGGCCGCCGGGATGAGCGCGCACTGTGAATTCGAGGAACAGTCCGTGGCCGGCGACGCCAAGCCCGACATGGTCGTGCGGCTCCCGGGCGACCGCTTCATCATCGTGGACGCCAAGGTGCCGGACCTCGACTTCCTCGGCGCGCTCGACGAAGCCGACGCGGTCAAACGCGCCGATGCCCTCGCCGCCCACGCCGCCAAGCTCAAGGCCACGATCAAGGCCCTGGCCGATCGCGACTACCCGGCGCAGTTCCCCAACGCCCTCGATCACGTCGTGCTCTTCGTCCCGGCCGAATCGCTCTTCAGCGCCGCGCTGGAAGGCGACCGCGACCTGCTGATCTGGGCCGCGCAAAAGCGCATTCTCCTCGCCACGCCCGCCTCGCTCATCGCTCTGCTGCGGTCCGTCGCCGTGAGCTGGCAGCAGCACGAGCAGACCAAGAACGCCCGCGACATCGCCGCCGCCGCCAACGAACTCTTCCAGCGAGTGGTGAAGTTCACCGACCACTTCGAGGCCATCCGCTCCGGCTTGGAACGCGCCAACAAGGCCTACAACGACGCCGTCGGCAGCTACGAACGCATGGTCCGCCCCAGCGGCGAACGCATCCAGAAGCTCGGCGGCGGCCAGTCCGACAAGGCGCTCGACGAGATCGCGCCCATCCAGACGCCGCTCCGCATCCCCCCGGGCCCGACCGCCGAATAGCGCGATTGGCCGGAGGCAGGGCGAGGGTCGGGGCCAAGGTTGCCCGCGCCTCAACAGGGCCGATCCGCCGGCCGGTCATGGCCCGGCGGCTTGAACCGGCGCTATCCGTTCCTTGGCCTCCGCCTCCTCAATTCTTGGCTAAATCTTCCCGCCCGTCCGCCGATATACCCCGCGAACGTTCCGTGCGGCCCGCCTCGGCGAGAGCCGTCGCTCCGGGACCCACCACCGAGACCAAATTTCATACGCCCCTGCCATGCCCCAACCCCAGCCTTCCGGGTTCTTCGCCCGCCTTTCGCTGAAGCAGCGCGTGCTCTTCGGCGTGCTCGGCCTGTTCGTCCTCACCTTCAGCGCCAGCATCGCCTTCACCACCCTGCAGGTCGCCCGCGTGACCCGCGCCCAGGCACTGGAAACGGCCCGGGCCGAGGCCAAGCAGCACGCGCTCGCCATCCAGAAGCAACTGGAGCACTCGATGCTCGTGGCGCGCGAACTCGCCTTTTCGCTTGAGGGCATCAAGGCCGCCGGCGTCTCCGAGCGCGCCGTGGCCAACAGCATCGTCCGCCGCACCCTGGAGGGGAATCCGGCGGTGATCGGCGCCTACACCGCGTGGGAACCGGGTGCCTGGGACGGCAAGGACAAGGACTTCGTCGGGCAGCCCGGCCACGATGCTTCCGGACGCTACATCCCGTATTGGAACCGGGGCGGCGGCCAGATCGCGGTGGAGCCGTTGGCCGACTACGACAATCCGGGCCCGGGCGACTACTACCAGCTCCCGAAGAAGACCGGCGTGGAGTGCGTCATCAATCCCTACCTTTATCCCATCGCGGGCCAGGAAGTGCTGATCGCCAGCTTCGTCGTGCCCGTGCTCAAGGACGGCGTCTTCCAGGGCATCACCGGCACGGACATGTCGTTGGCCGAGATCCAGGCCCTCGTCGAAAAGATCCGTCCCTTTGAAACCGGCTACGCCAGCCTCATCGCCCATTCCGGCGTCTATGTCGCCGATGTCGTCCACACCAACGCCAACCAGAGCATCGGCGCCGGCGCGGAAGCCGAAAGCATCAAGGCCGCGTTGCAGCAGGGCCAGGAATTCGCCCGGGCCGGCGTCTCCGCCCTGAACGGCGAAGCCGTGCACCGGATCTTCGTCCCCGTCCGCGTCGGCCGTTCCACCACGCCCTGGTCCTTCGCCCTCGCGATCCCCGAAGCGAAGCTCTTCGCCGAGAGCCGTCGTCTCCTCGCGCTGTCGGCCACCATCGCGCTCGCCGGTCTCGGCGTCACCGCCGTGCTGCTCTACGGCCTGCTCCATCGCATCACCCGCACCTTGTCGCACATCTCGGATTCCCTCGGCGACGGCGCCCGCAGCGTGGCCGCCGCGTCCGACCAGATTTCCGGTTCCAGCCAGTCGCTCGCCGAAGGTTCCAGCGAACAGGCCGCGTCGTTGGAGGAAACCAGCGCGTCGCTCGAAGAGATGGCCAGCATGACGCGCCGCAACGCCGACAGCGCCGAAGCGGCCAAGAGCCTCGCCAACCAGACCCGTCTCGCCGCCGAAGCCGGCGCGACCGACATGGCCGCGATGGCCAAGGCGATGGACGAGATCAAGGTCTCCAGCGACGGCATTTCCAAGATCCTGAAATCCATCGACGAGATCGCGTTCCAGACGAACATCCTCGCCCTCAACGCCGCCGTCGAAGCCGCCCGCGCAGGTGAAGCCGGAGCCGGCTTCGCCGTCGTGGCCGAAGAAGTCCGCAACCTCGCCAAACGCAGTGCCGACGCCGCGCGAGAAACCGCCGAGGGCATCGAGAACTCCATCGCCAAGAGCACCCAAGGCGTCGCCATCAGCGCCAAGGTCGCCACCAGCCTCGCCGACATCGTGGCCAAGGCCCGCCAGGTGGACAACCTCGTGGCCGAGATCGCTTCCGCCTCCAAAGAGCAGAACCAGGGCATCGGCCAGATCAACACCGCCATGTCGCAGATGGACCGCGTGACCCAGACCACCGCCGCCAGCGCCGAGGAATGCGCCAGCGCGTCGTCCGAGCTCAACGCGCAGGCCCAGACGCTGAAGGACGCCGTCGATCAGCTCGTCGCCCTCGTTTCCGGAGGAGGCCAAACACAGCCGTCCGAAAGCCCTGCCCATCGCCCGCACCATTCATCTCCCGCTCCGCGAGCGCAGGCTGGAGCCCCGGTTCAACGCGCCATCAAGCCGACTGCGAAAGAACCGCTGACCTTCCGCTGATCGACGGCCCGGCAAGTTTGCGCCTTGTAGGCCGGGTTCCCCAACCCGGCGGACGACTTCGTTCTTCGCAGCGCGGTCTCGGGCAAGCAGCCTTCGACGTTGGAAGTTGAGCGTTGGACGTTCGATCTTCCCCCTCAGCCTTTGCCCAGCAAAACATCCCCTCGACACGTTTCCGGCCCCATCTATCATCCCGCCCGCATTTTTGCGCAAAACACCATGACCACCATTTCTGAGATCCAGGCCCGCGAAATCCTCGATTCCCGCGGCAACCCGACCGTCGAAGTCGATGTCACCCTTTCCGGCGGCTTCTCCGGCCGCGCCGCCGTTCCCTCCGGCGCCTCCACCGGCGAACACGAGGCCATCGAGCTCCGCGACGGCGACAAGAAGCGCTACCTCGGCAAGGGCGTGAGCAAGGCCGTCAAGAACGTCACCGACAAGATCGCCCCCGAACTGACCGGCCTCGATTCCCTCGACCAGCTCACCGTGGACAAGACCATGCTCGAGCTCGACGGCACCGAGACCAAGTCCAAGCTCGGCGCGAACGCCATCCTCGCCGTCTCCCTCGCCACCGCCAAGGCCGCCTCCGCCGCCCTCGGCCAGCCCCTCTTCAAATACATCGGCGGCCCCAACGCCAAGGTCCTCCCCGTCCCGATGGCCAACGTCATCAACGGCGGCGCCCACTCCGACGCCCCGATCGACTTCCAGGAATTCATGGTGATGCCCCACGGCTTCCCCACCTTCAGCGCGGGCCTGCAGGCCATCACCGAGATCTTCCACGCGCTCAAAGGCGTGTTGAAGAAGAAGGGCCTCAGCACCGCCGTCGGTGACGAAGGCGGCTTCGCTCCCAAGCTCGACAGCGCCGAAGCGGCCCTCGACGCCATCGCCCAGGCCGTGAAGGACGCCGGCTACAAGCTCGGCAAGAACATCTTCCTCGCCCTCGACGTCGCCGCCTCCGAGTTCTACACCGGCAACGAGACCTACGTGTTCAAGAAGAGCAGCGGCCAGAAGCTCACCGGCGACGAGATGGTCGAGTTCTACGCCAAGCTCTGCGCCAAGTATCCCATCGTCTCCATCGAGGACGGCTGCGCCGAAGGCGACTGGACCACCTGGAAGAAGCTGACCGACAAGCTCGGCAGCACCACCCAGCTCGTCGGCGACGATCTCTTCGTCACCAACGTGAAGTTCCTCAAGAAGGGCATCGAGACCGGCACCGCCAACTCGATTCTCGTGAAGGTGAACCAGATCGGCTCCCTCACCGAGACCCTCGACGCCGTCGAGCTCG
>CBFGQE010000307.1:0-4466 GCA_965650815.1 uncultured bacterium | reverse complement strand
AGGTCGGTGTCCTTCTCGAACTCGATCTTGCCGACATCGGGCCGGGTGCGGCCGGTGATGAGGTCGAGGAAGGAGGTCTTGCCCGCGCCGTTCGGGCCGATGATCACGCGCAGCTCGCCGCGATCCATGTAGAAGTTCAGGTCGTCGATGGCCTTGAAGCCGTCGAACGTCTTGGTGACCCCCTCGACGGTGAGGATGAATTCCTTGGTCATTCTTTGGCGGAGGTTTCGGGCTGCGGTTCGGCCGGAGCGGATGCCGTCGGCGCAGGCGGGGCGGAGCGCTTGGAGAGCTTCCTTGCCAGTCCGCGCAGCTGCTCGGGCAGGCCGATCAGGCCCTTGGGCATGAAGAGCGTCACGAGCACGAAGAGCGCGCCGAGGATGTAGGGCCATTGCTCGGCGAACTGGCCCGTGGCGTAGCTCTTGAGCGAGTTGATTCCCACGGCACCGAGGATCGGGCCGAGCAGGCTGCCGCGTCCGCCCACTGCCACCCAGATGACGGCCTCGATCGACTTGTCCGCGCCCATCTCGCTGGGGTTGATGATGCCGGCCAGCGGGACGAAGAGCGCGCCGCCCAGACCGGCAATGACGGCGGCGATGACGAAGACGAAGAGCTTGAAGTCGGCGGTGGCGTAGCCGGAGAAGAGCACGCGGTTCTCCGAGTCGCGCACGGCGCGCTGGATGAGGCCGAAGCGCGTCGAAGTCAGCCAGCGGCAGAAGAGATACGTGAGCAGCAGCAGCACGCCGGCGGCGACGAAGAGGGCGCGTTTGGTCGAGGGCGCGTTGACCACGTAGCCGGTGAATTCCTTGCGCACCACGAACTCCGGGAACGCCGCCTCCAGCAAGCCCCGGTTCAGGATCAGCATGTCGGTGGCTTCGCGGCCCGCCGCGGCGACGCTCGCCTTCAACGGCCCGGGCAAAGCGACGCCCGCGAAGCGCTGCTCCTCGTAGATCGTGGCGGTGGCCAGCGCCTTGTTCAGCTCGTCGGCCAAGCCCTGTTCCAGTTCGACGGACTTTCCGGCGGCGGCGAGTTCGGGGAGGCGCGTCTGGTTGGTGGCGGCGAACTGGCTCCAGAGATGTTTCGCCACCGGGCTCTCGCCCTGCCGGAGCGTGGCGACGAACCCGACGGGGTTCTTGATCTCCCCGGCTTCCAGCGACGGCGTGCCGAGCATGAACTTGAAGTCGGTCAGGCCGTTGTTGCCGCCGAAGGTGAAGTCGTTCCGGAAGAACATCAGGCAGGCCGCGTAGGTCAGCGCCTGGCTGAGGATGGAGAAATAGACGCCCTTGATGCGGGAGCGGAAGGCGAGGTAGCCGAAGACATAGGCGACGATGGCGGGCACCAGCACCACGGCCAGCAGCGCGACCCAGAGGTGCTTGAAGGGAATCCAGTGCGCGGGCAGCCCGCCGGTCGCGGCATACTTCGTCTGGTATTCGAGGAACACCATGAAGTCCGGGATGGCCTCGTGGTATTGGCCCAGCCGGCTGATGTTCATCATGAGATACATGCCGAACGCGTAGCCGCCGAGGGAGAAGAAGAGGCACTGGCCGAGACTGAGCAATCCGGTGTAGCCCCAGAGCAGGTTCACGCCGAGGGCCAGCACGGCGTAGGTGAGGTATTTCCCGTAGAGCGTGATCTGGAGATTGCTGACGTGGAACGCGCTGTCGGCGGGCGCGAAGGCGTTGAGGCACGGCAGCACGACGAGGCCGAGGAGCGCCACCACGGCGACGATCAGCAGCTCGCGTTTGGAAAAGGGGCCGGACATTCAGGATCTCGGATTGAAGATTGGGGATTGCCTTCCAACGGCGACGGTCGGCTGGGCCGTCGCTCAGCCATCGAGGCTCCGGCTGCGGGTGACGAACAGGCCGTTCGGACGCCATTGCAGGAAAAGGATGATGGCCACCAGCACGGCGATCTTGCCGAGCACCGCGCCCATCCAGGGTTCGAGGATCTGGTTGGCCACGCCCACGCCGCCGGACGCGGAGAGAGTGCCGACCATGTTGCCCACGCCGCCGAGGACCACGACCATGAAGCAGTCGATAATGTAGCTCTGCCCGAGGCTCGGGCCGACATTGGCGATCTGCGAGAGGCAGGCTCCGGCCATGCCGGCCAGCCCGGAACCCAGCGCGAAGGTCATCATGTTCACCCGGTCGGTGCGGACGCCGATGCACGAGGCCATCGCGCGGTTCTGCATCACGGCGCGGATCTGGAGCCCGAGCGACGTCCTGGTCAGCAGCAGGTAGGTGCCCACGACGATGGCGACGGCGAAGCCGATGATGAAAAGCCGGTTGTAGGCGAAGAGCACGTCGTTCACCACGAAGCTGCCGCTGAGGAAGGACGGCGCATCGACCTGCACGTTGGCCGCGCCGAAGGTGTGCCGGAAGAGCTGCTGGAGGATCAGGCTCACGCCCCAGGTGGCGAGGAGCGATTCCAGCGGGCGCTTGTAGAGGAAGCGGATCACGCCACGTTCCAGCGCCAGACCCACCAGGCTCGCGGTGACGAACGACGCGGCGAGGGCGACGATGAAGTAGGCGTCGAACGCGCCGCCCTTCAAGCCCATGCCCGGAACGCTCACGGTGTTGCCGAAGAGGGAGAAGAGGAACCCGCTGCCGAAGAGCCCCTGCACGGCGAAGGCGGTGTAGGCGCCGACGGCCATGATCTCGCCGTGGGCCATGTTGATGACGTTCATCAGGCCGAAGGTGATGGCCAGTCCCAGCGCGGCCACGAGCAGCACGGCGGCGGCGCTGAGGCCGCGGAAGAGGGTGCCGACGAGGTTGCCCCACCAGAGGTAGTTGTCGATGACGACGATGGAGGCGCGGACCGCCCTGATGGTCTCCTCGCCGTATTTTTCCGGCGCGGCCTTGGCGGTCTTCTCCAGCTCGCGGAGGAAGGCGACGCCGTTGACCGAACGCATCTCGCCCAGCTCGCGGATGGCGCCGTTGCGCACGGCGGGGTCTTCGCTGCCGGTCAGGGTGAGGGCCGTCGCCTCGCGCAGCGCGTCCCGCACGGCGGCGTCCTTCTCGACCTTCAACCGGGCCTCGAAATGGGGGAGATACTCCGCATTCCGCTCCTGGCCGAGCTTGATGACGGTGTCGCGGCGCATCTTCGGCTGGGGATTGCCGAGCGCGAAGAGGTCCAGCGTGGTCTTGATGGCGCGGCGGAGGCGGGAAGTGTTGTCGGCGGCGGTCAGTTCGGAGGCGGCGAAGCGCAGCTCGGTCCCGGAAGCGTCGGCGAGGAACTTGCCGTCGCTGATCCGCACGGCGCGGGCCTTGCCGTCGGCGTCGAGCCGGGATTCGAGGATGACGGGAACCTTCGTCCCGTCGGTGGCGGCGTGGAGATAGAGCTCGCTCAACCGCCAGGCCGCCAAGGCGCGCTCCACCAGTTCGTCGCCCGCCTCGACCAACTGCTTCACCATCTCGATCTGCCGCGCGGCATCCTCCTCCACCACGGCCCGGGCGAGGAGCGCGCGGTGGTCGGTCGCGGGAGTTTCGGCCGCGCGGACGACACAGACGGCGCAGAGCAGGATGAGGGCGAGGAAATGTTTCACGGGCAATCGACGGAAATGGCGCGAACTTTCGGGAAAGGCGGCGTGGAGCGCGGGTCCGGACCGGCGACGGTTCCTCCATCCACAAAAGCGGAATCCGGCGGGCTGGTTTCCGGTGTTGTTGAGCGGCCCGGACGACCGCGCTCCGTAACTGCGAAGGGCTCCGGCGGAACGGGCGGCGGACCCGCAGGCCCGCCGCCCGGCCGGAGGCGGGATCACTTCAGGAACTTGTCGCTGAAGGGCTCGGCCTTCACGCCGGTGAAGGTCTTGATGACCTTGAACTGGCCGGTCGGAAGGGTCTCGCCGATGAAGACGTTGTTAATCAGGTGGTGGTTCTCCTGCATGGTGACTTCGCCCACGGGACCCTTGAACTTCTGGCCGATCAGGGCGGGACGGACCTTGTCCACCTCGAAGCTGCCGGCCTTCTCGACGGCCTGCTTCCAGAGATACACGCCCATGCGGGAGAGGTTCATCGGGGAGCAGGTGACGCGGCCCTTGGGATCGACGCCGGAGACCGTGTAGTTGATGCCGGAGACCTTCGGGGCCTGGACCCAGCTCATGAAGTCGCCGACGAACTTGTCGTTCTCAGGGGTCTTGATGGACATGAAGTAGGTCCAGCAGCCGAGGTGGCCGGCCAGTTCCTTCGCGGGGAGGCCGCGGAACTCGTCCTCGGAGATCGAGAAGGAGACGACCGGGCAGTTCTCGGAGGTCAGACCGGCATTGGCGAACTCCTTGAAGAACGGGACGTTCGTGTCGCCGTTCAGCGTGGAGATCACCGTGGCGTTGCCGCCGGCGGCGAAGGCTTTGATCTGCGCGACAATGGTCTGGTAGTCCGTGTGCCCGAACGGCGTGTAGATCTCGATCACGTCGGCATCGGGGATGCCCTTCATCTTCAGATACTGCTTCAGGATCTTGTTCGTGGTGCGGG
>CBFGQE010000306.1:0-4469 GCA_965650815.1 uncultured bacterium | reverse complement strand
GGCGGATTGAGCTTCATCGGCGGAGAACTTGGCGAAGGATCGTTCGTAGAGGCCGGTCAACACGGCAAGCTGTTGGCGGTCGGGTTTGGAGCCGGTGACGAGTTTCCAGCCGGCGGCGATCTGGTCCGAGGCCCGGGTGGTTTCCACGGAGGCCATCTGCGCGGCCAGGGCCTGCGCGGCTTGGAAGAAGACGGGATCGTTCAACGTGACCAAGGCTTGGAGCGGCGTGCTCGTGGGCGTGCGGCGGGCTGTGCAGACGTCGCGGCTTGGGGCGTCGAACGTGACGAAGCTGGGGTAGGCGGCGGTGCGTTTCCAGTAGGTGTAAACGGCGCGGCGATGCCGGTCCTCGCCCTGGGAGGTTTCCCACTGCGCGCTGTTGTAAACCGAGCGCCAGATGCCCTCGGGCTGGAGCGGCATGACGGGCGGGCCGAATTGTTTGGGGGAGAGCAATCCCGCCACCGCCAGTGCCTGGTCGCGGACCATTTCGGCACTGAGGCGATTGCGGGGACCACGGGCGAGGAGCCGGTTGCGCGGATCGCGCTCGGCCAGCTCGGGCCGCATGGCCGCGTCCTGGCGGTAGGTGGCGGAGAGGACGATTTCGCGCAGCAGTTTCTTGGTGCTCCAGCCCAGTTCGTTCTGGAAGCGCAACGCCAGGTGGTCGAGCAGCTCGGGATGCGACGGATTCGTGCCGGAGCTGCCGAAATCCTCCGAGGTCTCGACGATCCCCAGGCCGAAGAGCTGTTCCCAGAGACGGTTCACGGCCACGCGCGCGGTCAGCGGGTTGTTGGTCGAGACCAGCCAGCGGGCCATCGCCAGCCGGTTGGTTTCACTATCGGGAGCGAGAGGGTTGAAGAGCTTCGGCACACCGGCCGAGACCTCGGCGCCTTTCTCCAGCCAGTTGCCGCGCACGAAAACCGACGTGTGGCGGCGCAGCTCGGCGGGCTGTTCGGACATCACGGGAATGGCGACGGAAGCGATCTTGCTCCGGGCGGCGCGCGCTTCGGCCAAGGCTTTGCGGCCGTTCGACAATTCCTCCGAAGCGGCCCAGCGCGTCCACTCGGACGACGCGGTGGCGGAGAACCGGCCGCGGTTCATCACCTGCGGCATCTGGTCGTTGGGCGCGGCGTTGAACGCCAGGCTGAGCTGGAGCGAGGCGCCGTCCGGCAGATCGACCGGTTCCTTCAACACGAAGACGGCGTGGCGTGGACGGTCGATGCGCGGAAACGCCCCCCATCCTCCGCCACCGGAAGCGATGCTGCCTTCGGGATTGGAGAACGGCTTGGCGTCGTCGCCGAACACATGGGAGAAGGCGATCTCCCGGCCCGACGGGAGCAGCTTGGCCTTGAGCTGCGTGAGCACGAAGCCCAGTTCGGGCGTGAGCAACGCGGCTTCCAGGTTCTTGGGCAACGCGTCGATGCGCAGCGCGGTGAGGCGTTTCAATTCCGACGGCAGCGGCACGGCCACGGTGAAACGGGAATCATGCGAAACAGTGCCTTCGGTCAGCAGCTCCGTCAGATCGCCTTCGCGCCGCAGCGAGAGCTTCGTCAGTCCGGTGGATTCGGCAGCCGTGGGATGGAGCGGGGTCCAGTCCGTCGCCGTCTTTGCCAGCACCTGGCGGCTGCGGTCGTGTTCGGTCTGGCGCAGGTATTCGATCTGCGCGTCGAGCTTGCGGGCTGCTTCGTTTTCCGCGCGGTTCAGCGGCACGGCCAAGAGCGGCGCGTCGCCCGGTTGGTCCCAGTCGCGCGACGTGTTGTAGAACGACATAAACTGGAAGAACTCCTCGTGCTCGATGGGATCGTAGGGATGCGAGTGGCACTGGATGCAGCGGAAGGTGACGCCCTGGAACCCGGTCCAGAGCGTGTTCAACCGGTCGAGCACCGCCGCGAGGCGGAATTCCTCGTCGTCCGTGCCGCCCTCGGCGTTGGTCGGCGTGAGCCGCTGGAAGGTCGTGGCCACCTGGTCGTCGATGGTGGAGTCCGGCAGCAGATCGCCGGCGATCTGCTTCACGGCGAACTGGTTGTAGGGCAGATCTTCGTTGAAGGCGCGGATCAACCAGTCGCGATAGGGCCAGACGTTGCGGCCCGAATCCTTCTCATAGCCCTGCGTCTCGGCGTAGCGCGCGATGTCGAGCCACATGCTGGCCCAGCGTTCGCCGAAAGCGGGCGACGCCAACAAACGGTCCACGACCTCCTCGTGCGACCCCTTGCGCCAGCCTTGGATGAACCCATCCACTTCACCGGGCTTCGGCGGCAGCCCCGTGAGATCGAAGGTCACGCGGCGCAGCCATTGCAGGCGGTCGGCCTCGGGCGAGGGCTTGAGTTTTTCGGCCTCGAGCTTCGCGAGGACGAAGCGGTCGAGCGGTTGGCGTGCCCAGCCCGGTTTCGAGACCGGCGGCAACGGCGGTGCTTGGGGCGGCACGTAGGCCCAGTGCTCGGCCCACGGCGCGCCCTGGCTAATCCACGTGCGCAGTTTCTCGATGTCCTCCTTGGCCAGGCCGTGGCCGTGGTCCGGCGGCGGCATCTTGTTTTCCGGGTCATCGGTCGTGATGCGGTAGATCAGCTCCGACTTGTCCGGATCGCCGGGGACGATGGGGATTTCGTCGGACTTGCCCGGGGCGAGGGCGCTTTCGCGCAGGATGAAGGAGACGTTGCCCGCGCGTTTCACGCCGCCGTGGCAGCCGACGCAGTTTTTGTTCAGCAACGGTCGGATCTCCGCGGCGAAATCGATGGGCCGCTCCTCCGCCCGGGAAGACCCAGCCAGAAGGGAAACGGTCAAGGCCGCCAGAACGGAACGGAATGCGGGAACCTGGGACATGCGCGTCGGATCGTGTCGCAGCCCGGCGGCGGTGCCAAGCTCCGGCACCGGGCGCAGGTTCCCAGACGCCCAAAGATCGCGGGCGATTCAACGCGCGTTTCCTATTCCACCAGCCGGATGCGGTAGTAGCGCTGCTCGTCTCCCGGAGCGTCGATGAACACCTGCGATTCGGAGGTCGCGAAACGGTCTCCGCCCAGCGGCAGCCAGATGGGGTCGTTCAGGTCGTCCTTGTATTCCACGCGATAGGTGTGGCCCGGCTCGGTCGGCAGCGTCAGCCGGAACGAACCGTCGTTTTGCCGCGCGAGACCGGCGATGCTGGGAGGCTCCGAAAGGGCCGGCAGCAAGTTCGCCGTTCCCGGACTGGGCGCGGCCATGAAGAGGCGCAGCCCGCCGGCGTCGGGATACCGTCCTTCGCTGACATTTGCCGACTGCGCGCCGAAGGAGACCGCATCGACCGGGCTGCCATTCGGGGCGAACAGCCCGATGGCTTCGCCGCCCTTCGAGAGCTTGAAGGAAACGTGCAAGGACGCGCCGTTCGTGGCGGCGTTCGCCGTGACCGCGTCGTCCGCCCAGACCAGCAGGAACCCGCGTGGAGGGACCACGTAGCCGGTCGGGATCTGGAACTGGAAGGGATTGGCCAGGTTGTCCGACAGGTAGTAGCCGCCCAGATCGGCGGGGGAGTCGGCCGCATTGTGCAGTTCGAACCAGTCGTCGAACTTGCCCGTGGCGGGATCGACCATGAAGCCGGTGTTCTCGGCCATCCATTCGTTGATCGTGACGCGGACCGGGGCGGCGACGGCGTTGTTCGCGCCGCCGGGCGTGGGCGAATACATCGACTCGCGCTGGAACGGCTGGCCATCGGGCAGAGCGCCGAAGGAACGGTTCGCCGCCAGCGTCTGGAAATTGAGGTAGTCCAGGATCTGCGGCCCGCTCTCGATCATGCGGGAAAGGGCCAGGCGACCGTCGCCAGGCACCAGACGGAAACCGGCGTGAAGCGCGGAGCCCGAAGTCTCGTTCGTCTCCCCATCCAACCAGACGACGAGGAACTGGCCTGGCCCGATGGAAGCGTCGGGAGGGAACTCCCACTGCGCAGGACTGGCGTAGTTCGTGCCGAGAAAAAGGCCCGATAGGCTGACGGTATTCGAGCCCGGGTTGAAGAGCTCCATCCAAGGTTCCCGTTCGCCAAAATTGTCGGTCGGTCCGGTGAGGTTTTCGGCCTGGACCTCGTTCAACCACAGGGTGGGAAACTCCGGCAACTCGCGCTGCACCGAATTGGTCTTTCCCGGGGATGTTTTGGCCGACGGATCGATCCGCCAATTCGCCACGCGGCTGTTGTCCTGCGCGGGGTCCACCAACTGCAGGGCAACACCGGTTTGGGCGATGGTCGGCCACGGTTCGGCAGCTTCATAGCGGACGCGATCCACAACCAGATCCTCCTCGCCGCCCGTGCCCGGTTGGATCAGCGACAGAGTTTCGCCGTCCTGCTGAAGGTTTCCGTCGAACGTCCCGAACACCGGTGTGACTGGGCCATAGGTGGCCGCAAAGACCACGCTGCTTCTCGCCAGCACCCAATGGCTCCGGGGCATCAAGACCGATCCGGAAGGAAAGACGTAGTCCAGGCCCAGAATCTTCCAGCCCGACAGGTCGAACGGCGT
>CBFGQE010000305.1:0-4504 GCA_965650815.1 uncultured bacterium | reverse complement strand
CCCGGACTGACGACGAGGGGTTCGTGAAACGCAGGCGGCAAAAACCACCTGCGGCGGCAGCTACGGATTTTGATCCGCCATTGCTGCCCCAGGTGGCTGGGGAGGGAAGTAGGGCGTGGATCGACCGTTGGCAACCCAAGTTTCCGACGAAAGCCGCTTCGTCGCTGGGCGGCTCGCATCAATGTGGTATGGTCCCCGGCGGCCGCTGCCCGTATGAACCCTCGCCGAGTGAACAAGACCATCGACGTTTCATTGGTCGAAGACGATCCCGACGTCCGCGCGAACCTCGCGAAGATGATCGACGGCTCGCCCGGCTTCCGTTGCCTCGCCGCGTATCCCGACGGCCTCGCGGCGCTCAAGGACATTCCCGGCAAGCGCCCGGACGTCGTCCTCATGGACATCAACCTCCCGGGGATGCTCGGCCCCGACTGCGTGCGCCAGCTCAAGGCCGTGGCCCCTTCGCTGCCGGTGCTGATGCTGACGATGTATGACGACAGCGAGCAGGTCTTCAAATCGCTCATGGCCGGGGCCACCGGCTACCTGCTGAAGCGCACGCCGAAGGACAAGCTGCTGGAGGCCATCCGCGAGATCACCAGCGGCGGCGCGCCGATGTCGCGGCAGATCGCGCGGCGCGTGGTGCAGTTCTTCCAGGAGATCAACGAGGCGCCGAAGGAAGTGCAGCGCGCGCCGGAGATCCGCAACCTCACCGCCCGCGAGGGCGACGTGCTCGCGGCGCTGGCCAAGGGGCATTCCTACAAGGAAATCGCCGACCTGCTCGGCATCAGCTTCGAGACCGTCCGCACCCACATGCGGAGCATCTACGAGAAGCTCCACGTCCACAGCCGGACCGAGGCGGTGCTGAAGTATCTCGGCCGCTGAACGGGCGCGGCGCGGCCGATCCCGCCCGTTGACGATCAACGCGCCAACGGGCCTGCTCGGGCGCGATGATTCGCGCGGTCACCTTCGATGTCGGCGGCACCCTGATCCAGCCCTGGCCTTCCGTCGGGCACATCTACGCCATGGTGGCGGCGGAGAACGGCTTTGCGGGATTGGACCCGGACACGCTGACCCGCGCGTTTGGCGAAGCGTGGAAGAAGCTGAAGCCCCGGAGCTATTCCCGCACGGAATGGACCGCGCTGGTGGACGCGACGTTTGTCGGCCTCGTGCCGGAGCCGCCGAGCCGGACGTTCTTTCCCGCGCTCTACGACCGCTTCAACGAGGCCGCGTGCTGGCGGATCTTCGACGACGTGCTGCCCGTCTTGGTGGCGCTGCGCATGGCCGGGCTGAAGCTTGTCGTGCTCTCGAATTGGGACGAACGGCTGCGGCCGCTGCTGGCGAAGCTGGAGCTGTTGCCCGCGTTCGCCGAGGCCGTGATCTCCTGCGAGGTCGGAGCGGCCAAGCCGGATCGCGGCATCTTCGAGGCGGCGAGTTCGAGGCTCGGGCTGAAGCCGGGCGAACTGCTGCACATCGGCGACAGTCCGCGCGAGGACATCGAGGGCGCTTTGGCCTGCGGTTGGAACGCGCTGCTGATCGACCGCGAGCGCGCTCCGGCTCCGGGGCGCTTGTCGTGCCTGACGCAGTTGGCCGACCACCAATGGCTGCGCGGCGCGGCTACTTCACTTGGCCCGCGAAAATGTTCGCCTCCAGCTCGGTGATCTTGCCGTCGCGATCCGTGTCGCAGCGGATGACGGCGTCGTTGAAGGTGGCGTTGGGTCCGCGCACGGTCTTGACCTTGTGGTGGAAGACGATGGGGAGGTTCACCTCGGTGCTGGATTCCTCGCGGCGTCCGTTCGGCGAACGGCTGAGCGTCTCGAAGAAGACGCGGCCGGCGGTCTCGTTCTCGAAGGAGACGGCCATGCGCGGCGGGTCCTGATAGACGGTCTCCTCGTGGTTGATGCAGCCGGTCGCCAACAGGGCGAGGGCAGGGACGAGGGCCAGAGCGGAGCGGCGGTGGATCTTCATGGGATGCGTGTCGGAATGGACGCGAGCCTTCTCCAAGGCATTCACGCAGGGAAGCCGGAAGATGCCGCCGCTACTTGGCCCGCCTGGGCTTGATCGCACGGTGGGGATCGAGGCCGAGTTCGGCGCAGAGTTCGCGGACGGCCTTCTCGCGTTCGGCCAGATCGGGGGTGTTGAAGCGGAGGAAGAATGGGCGCCGCTCCATGTCGTGCCGGGACGAGATCTTGCCGTGGATGGCGTAGAGCGTCGTGGCCAAATGGTAGGCCACGGAACCGTCGCGCTCCATCAGGCCCCGGAGCAGGGCGCGCTCGACTTCGGGCGGATGGAACTCCGCCGCCTCGTCCAACGCCTGGCTCAGTCCGCCGTAGAAATCCGCCGTCTGCAGAGCTTCCACGATGGAGTCGGTCCGCTGTTGTTTCGTGAGCACTTCGGGTGCGTGGCGATGGACGGCCATGCGGACCTCGGCGCTGCGGTCGTGCAGGGAGTCTTTGAGCGCGGCCCTGGCCTTTTTCGACCCGAGGGCCGCCAGCGCCTCCACGTCGCGCCAGTCGCGGGGATGGCGGCGGATCAGGAGCTCCTCGATGGCCTTCAGCTCTTCCGGATTGGCCGTCTTCAGGATCTCCAGATCGTAGCCGATGCCGTCGTGCCACTTCTCGTAGTCGATGCACATGCTGGCCTCGAACCGGGCCACGGCGGAGTTGGGATCGGGTGGGACGCGGCTGCGAATGGCGCGTTCGGCCGGGGTGAGGTCGCCCGGGAAATAGGCGACCCTCGGCCCATCGGCGGCTTTCTCCGCCTCGATCCGGCACGACTCCGCGTAACGCGCCTGGAGCTGGGCGCGGATCGCATCCATGTCGGGTTCCGGTTCGGGCGGGCGCGGCGGCTCGAGGATGAAGTGGAAGCGCTTCGCATCGGTGAACTCGCCGGAGTAGCTGGACGAGTTGCGGTCGTAGAACACGACGCCATCGCCCGAGGCGCGGGGGCGGGTCGTGACGGGATTGGCCAGCATCACGTAGGCCCCGGCGGGCGGCGCGGGAAACGTGCTCTCGACCTCGACGATGGTGTTGCCGGCGGCGAGTTCCGCGTCGAGCAATGCGCGCAGCGCGGGCGGGAATCCGGCGAGGCGTTCTTCCCTCGTGTTGGGCAGGTTCATGCGTTCAACGGGGCTTGGGATCGGTGGGCAGGGGGGCGACGCCGGCCCATTCATGCAGGTAGTAGCTGGCCACGCGGACGACGTCCATGCGCAGGGCGATGCTGTCGTCGCGCTGGCGGGCGAGCGCCAGGATCTCGGCGAGCTGCGGGGTGAAGTCCGCCCCGAGCTTCTTGCGGAGCGCGAGGACGGCGGAGTGCCACGCGCTGAACAGCCGGGAAATGTCGGCGGCCTTCTCGTAGCCCGGATCGGCCTGGACCGGCAGGGGGACGAACTCGCGGAGACGCGCGACGATCGGCGCGGCGGCGGCGCGCACGGCGGCGACCAGCTCGTCGTCCGGCTGCGGGTGGTGCTGGACGAACCGCAGCGCATCCGTGGCCGTCTCCACATCGTCCGTGGCCATCAGCTTCGCGATTTCGGCCACGTGCCCGGGCCGGGCGACGATGCGTTCGATGGCGGCCTTCATCCGCCCTTCGTGCGCGCCGTAGCGCGTGTAGGGCAGCCAGGCCGAGACCGAGGAGTGGGTGTCGATGGCGTCGAACTTCGCCTGGGCCTCCGCCTCCTCCTTGGCCTGGATCTCGGCGTGGGTGGGGCCTGGCGGAGGCGGCAGGATCGGCTGCAGGCGGAAACGGAAC
The DNA here is from genome assembly GCA_965650815.1 of uncultured bacterium. Taxonomy (GTDB): domain Bacteria; phylum Verrucomicrobiota; class Verrucomicrobiia; order Limisphaerales; family CANJSG01; genus CANJSG01. The sequence goes on along the minus strand of CBFGQE010000305.1, from coordinate 760 downwards.
GAAGGTTTGGTGTCGGGCCATTCGGGGCTGCCGGCGGGCGGGCGCGGCATCCAGTGGCTCCATTCCAGGGAATCCCTGCCGGGCCGGGCCGGGATCGGCGCGAGGAATCCGATGGATTCGCCGCCGTTGATCTTGAAGCCGAGCGCGCGTTTTCCGCGCATCGTTTCCAGCCGCACCGAGGCGGGCACGATCCAACGGCCGTTCTCCCGCCGCAGGCGGCCCAGATGCAGGGTGCCGGGCCACGAACCGCGCTGGACGCTGCGGACGACCGAGCTGAGCTCGAACTCCGACTCCGCCCCTTCCCGGTGCGCGGGCTGCGCGCTCCCCACCGGCAGCATCAGCTCCACCTCCAGCGTGAGCCGATGCCCGTCGATCTCCGGCGGGATGTCCGCCACCGACCAGCAGAGGGCGGCCACCAGTGCGATCAGTCCCACCACGGCGACAGCGGCCAGGCCGAGACCCTTCAGGAAGGTCGGAGCTTCTCCCGCCGCGCCGAGCCGCGCGACCAGCAGGCCCACGACCGTCGCGCCCAGGCCGCAGAGCAGCGCGATGCCCAGCGCCGCGAACCCGGCGTTGCCTTCCATGGTGGAGACACGGAACCACTTCACGCACCGGTCCCCGAAGACCACGCCGCAGCCGAGACCCAGGATGCCCGAAAGCACCGCCACACCGATGGAAGCGAACCAGTTCATGCCGTCCAGTGAACCGGAACCGGGCTGCGCCGCCTATCGGACGGAAGCCGGACCAACGCGGCGTTCGT
>CBFGQE010000304.1:0-4516 GCA_965650815.1 uncultured bacterium | reverse complement strand
CCCCTTCGGCCATCGCTCTCGGGATGGCCGGTGCGCGCTCTTCGCCCGACCAAACCCGTGTTGTCAAGATTGCGGCCACTCTTTGGCCGAGGTCGACGATACATGTCGGCACCGATCTCGATGTGGCTTTGGCTGCGGCTCAACCAGCTCGAAGTGGGGTGGACGCTTCCGTGCTGGTCTTGAGCGGCACTGGATCGTGCTGCTTCGGGCGCAATGCATCCGGTCACCAAGCCAAGATCGGCGGAGGTGGCCATCTCCTCGGCGATAAAGGGAGCGGATACCATCTCGGATTGGCGGCTCTACAGGCGGTTCTAGCCGATTGGGATCGGCACCGTCAGTGGGGGCTGCTAGGGCAAAGCCTGCTTGCAGCTACTCAGCTCAACGAGCCGGAAGACCTCTTCGCCTGGGCCCAGTCCTCGGAAAAGCAACACATCGCCAAACTCGCGGAAGTCGTCTTCAGGACGGCTTCCAGCGACAAGCTCGCCAAGGCCATCATTCGTGATGCCGCTCGGTCCTTGGCCTCCGATGCATTGATCGTCGCGAACCGATTGGCGGCCAAAGGACGACCTGTCCAGTTCGTGTTCGCGGGCAGCGTTCTGCTCAAGGGAACCAGACTGGCCCGGGAAGTCGCAGGGGCCCTCCGAAGGAATTGGCCAAGCGCGATCATCGATCCCTTGCAGCGACCGTCTGTCTGGGGAGCCATTGAAATAGCCCGCAAAGCCCGGAGCGAAGCCGTTAATGCCTCGCCACTGCCTGTCTCGGTTGAGAAGTCCGGCAGGCAAACCTCCAACGCAACGTCGCCCCTTTCGCCCACCGAACAGCGTCATCCCGCTTCGATGCGGCTCGACCGCTTGCCAATCGAGTCCGCAGTGGAGCTTTTCCTGAAGGAGGATGCCCGCATCACCGCAGGACTCTTAGCCGAAAAGAGGACGCTCTCCAAAGTTGTCGGCTGGGTCGCCAACTCCTTCAAACAAGGCGGAAGGCTTTTTTATGTCGGTGCCGGCACCAGCGGCCGATTGGGTATCTTAGATGCCAGCGAATGTCCTCCGACCTTTCGGACGCCGCCTGAACTTGTGCAGGGCATCATCGCGGGCGGGCGCGAAGCCGTCTGGAGCGCCGTCGAAGGCGCGGAGGACGATTCTGCGGCGGGGGCCCAGGCAATTCGGTTCCGTGGAATTTCGGACAAGGATGTCGTCGTTGGGATCGCGGCCAGCGGACGCACGCCCTTCGTGCGCGGAGCCCTTCTTGAAGCCAAGCGACGCGGCGCACGCACGGCCTTGCTCTGCTTCAATCCACATGTCCACGCCGAGCGGCCCAAGCCCGCCGATGTGGTGATCGCCCCGGATATCGGCCCCGAACTGCTCACCGGCTCCACCCGGCTCAAATCTGGCACCGCGACCAAGCTGGTGCTGAACATTTTCACCACCTTGGCGATGGTTCGCACGGGGAAGGTCATCGGTAACCTGATGGTGGATGTGAACCCGTCGAACGTGAAGCTGCGGGGCCGTGCCATTCGCATCGTCCGGGAACTGACCGGCGTGGATGAAGCGACTGCGAAATCCGCGCTCGAAGCCGAAGGCTGGACCGTCCGGCAGGCTTGGTTGCGGCTCGGTGGACAGCGCAAGCGCAAGAGCACAGCGAGCTAGCAAAGCCGTCGAACGGCCCACCAATTCATGGGGGCGGCAAACCGTTTCCCTGGCCCTGGAGACCGCATAGATTCCGGGGCCTGCTTGTCCCAAGCAGCCATCACCATGAGTCGCGTCGATACTTTCCCATTGGTCGCTCCGAAACATCTTCCCGCGCTGGATGCGCGATTCCGTCCGGCAGCTTTGGCCGTGCGGGCTTTCGCCGCCGAGGTCCAACGCTCCGGAGCTCCCCAGTCGGTTCGGATCGGGCTCGAACAAGCCGATGGTGCTGTGCACCACTTCCAGACCGAGGTGCTGCCAGCCCACCATCTTTCGGCATCAGCCAATTTCCGGCACCTTGAACGGATCGTGAAGTTCCTCCTCTGGTCGCGCGGTGGAAGGCGTCTCTACGTCGATGGCCCTGCGGGATTGGCGGAGCAACTGACCGCGCATTTCCGCGACGAGGCGACCGGGCGCTTCGACTCCAAGACCGTTGGCGAAATGATGTATGACGGCCCTATCGAAGTGGTCGCGACCCGGGACATCCCGGCGGAGCGGGTTCTCTCGCAACCGCTCGGCCGCCATCTCGAAGGCTGCCGCATCGGCTTCGATCTCGGCGGGAGCGACCGCAAGGCGGCGGCGCTGATCGACGGCAAAGTCGTTTTCAGCGAGGAGATCGAGTGGAACCCGTATTTCCAGGCCGATCCGCAATACCACTTCGACGGCATCATGGATTCGTTGAAGAAGGCGGCGGCGCACTTGCCCCGTGTCGATGCCATCGGCGGCAGCGCGGCCGGCGTCTATGTGAACAACCGGGTGAAGGTCGCTTCGCTCTTCCGCGGCGTGTCGCCCGCGCTCTTTCAAAGCCGGGTGAAGGACATGTTTCTGGAGATCCAGAAGCTCTGGAACGTGCCGCTCGAAGTGGTGAACGACGGCGAAGTCACCGCGCTCGCAGCCTCCATGTCGCTCGGCGTGAATTCCGTGCTCGGCATTTCGCTCGGCACCAGCACGGCCGGCGGTTGGGTTAACGCCGAGGGGAACATCACCTCGTGGATCAACGAGCTGGCCTTTGTGCCCGTGGACTATCATCCGTCCGCGCCGCGCGATGAATGGTCCGGCGACTACGGCTGTGGCGTGCAGTATTTCTCCCAACAATGCGTTGGCCGACTGCTGGCTCCGGCGGGCATCGAGGCTCCGGCGGATTTGCCGCTCCCGGAAAAGCTCAAGCTCGTTCAGTCCCTGATGAAGCAGGGCGACGAACGCGCCCGAAAGATCTACCAGACCATCGGCGTCTATTTCGGCTACGGCATGGCGCACTTCACCACCTTCTACGATCTGCGCCACGTGTTGATCCTCGGCCGTGTGACTTCCGGTGAAGGCGGCGACCTGATCCTCAATGGAGCGAAAGCCGTATTGAAAGACGAGTTCCCCGACCTGGCCGAGCGCATCGCCTTCCACATCCCCGACGAGAAGGACAAGCGCCACGGCCAAGCCATCGCGGCGGCCAGCTTGCCCGCGATCCGTTGAGCGCGAGCCACCAGAGTGGCGCGTTGCCTGGAGAAAAGGCGTGGTTATCCTGACTCCATGAAACGAACGATTGCGGTTGGGGCCTTGGCGGTGTGGAGCGTTTTGGTGTTGGTCGGTTGTGCCTCGAACAAGATCGATTGGGCACCTCGCGTCGGCACCTACACCTTCGACGACGCGGTCCGGGAGTTCGGCCCGCCGGACAAGAGAGCCGATCTGACCGATGGCACGGTGGTCGCCGATTGGATCACGTCCCGGGGCGGCCCTCAGGTCCGATCCACGCCGTGGATCGGCGGCGGCTACTACGGGCGGCACTACGGCTGGGGCGAAACCTACACGGTCAATTCGCCCGATTGGATCATCCGCTTGGAGTTCGGCCCGAACGGCAAGCTGGTGAAGCATCAGCGCGTGGTGCAGTGAGGGGCTGCGGGCTTGGATCATGGCCGCGAGCCGCTGCAAGCCTCATTTTTCTTTCGCCTGAAGGGTGTCGCTGTTAAGGAACACACGATGTCTGCCGGTTCCAACATCTGGGAATCCCTCTATCGCCTCGCGCTTTGGCTCTTGGCGGCGGCGGCCATCGTGGCGGTCATCCTCTGGTATGTCCCGGTCGTCCAACGCAACGAAGCGATGCGCCGGGAGATCTATCAGCTCGAAAAAAAGGTCGAGCGGGAGCTGGAACTGGCCAAGACCCTGGATGCCCGATTGAAGAGCCTTCAAGATCCGCGCACCGTTGAGCGGCTGGCCCGTGAGCGCCTCAGCTTCGCCAAGCCCGGCGAGCTGATCTTCCACTTCGAAGCGCCGAAGACCGACCGTTAAACGCTGCTTGAGATCACTCGAGCGTTATGGACCGGTCGTCTTCCCCGATGGTTTCCCCGCTGTTCGAGCGCGAGCGCGAATGTGCTCCCGGTCCGTTCTATGTGGTGAAAGGGCTGTGCATCACTTGCTCGCTCCCGATTGAAACAGCTCCGGGGAATGTGGCGTATCACGACCAGCATTGCGCTGGCTGCCCCAATGAATGCTCAGATCACTGCTTCATCGGAGTTCAGCCGCAGTCACGCGAGGAGATCGAGGCCATGATCGACGTGATCGCCGGATCATGCGTGCAAGCCTACCGCTACTGCGGCACCGATCCCGACATCTTGGCCCGGCTGGTTGCTCGGGGATGTGCGGATCGGTGCGATGCCTTGGCCAAGAACCCGCTCGCATAGCCGCCTTCGGGGGATACGAGCGGGTTGATTCGAAGTTCAGATCTTCTTCAGGATTTCTTTCCACCTCGCCCACGCTTCTTCGCGGGCTTTCTTGTTTTCCGTGCTGCCTGCCGGGTCTTCGCCGGAGCGCATGAAACCGTGTCCGGCGCCGTCGTAGAT
>CBFGQE010000303.1:0-4516 GCA_965650815.1 uncultured bacterium | reverse complement strand
CCGCTGGGACATACTTTCGGCAGGATGTCCCACTTCGCCGATCACTTGCGCCATCCTGGCACCAATCGCCCGCACCAACGCCTTCGCCACAGTCGCCCGAAACACTTCTTAGGTCATAAACCGCAACCACTTAACCCGTTCTTAATCGAACAGGCACGGGCCTTGCGTAGTAAAAACACGGTCGTCGTGTGCGGCCACCAACGATTTTATGGCAAAAGTTTTAGGCATCGATCTCGGAACCACCAACTCCTGCATGTCCGTCATGGAAGGCGGCGAGCCCTTGGTGTTGGAGAATTCGGAAGGCCGTCGCACCACGCCCTCCATCGTCGCCTTCGCCAAGAACGGCGAACGGCTCGTCGGCGAGGCCGCCAAGCGCCAAGCCGTGACCAACCCGCGCAACACCATCTACTCGGTCAAGCGCTTCATGGGCCGCAAGTTCGACGAGATCGGCGAGGAGCAAAAGCGCGTCCCCTACAAGGTTGTCCGCGCCAGCAACGGTGACGCCCACATCGAGGTGGAAGTGGACGGCAAGCCCAAGACCTTCAGCCCGCCCGAGATTTCCGCGATGATCCTCGCGAAGCTCAAGGCCGACGCCGAAATGCGTTTGGGCGAGACGATCACCCAAGCCGTCATCACGGTTCCGGCATACTTTAACGATACCCAGCGCCAAGCCACCAAGGACGCCGGCAAGATTGCCGGCCTGGAAGTGCTCCGCATCATCAATGAGCCCACTGCGGCTTCACTGGCCTACGGTCTCGACAAGAAGAAGGACGAGAAGATCGCCGTGTATGACCTCGGCGGCGGCACCTTCGACATCTCCGTGCTGGAAATCGGCGACGGTGTCTTCGAGGTGAAAGCCACCAACGGCGACACTCACCTCGGTGGTGACGACTGGGACAATGCCATCATCGACTGGGTGCTGAACGAGTTCCAGAAGGACACCGGCATCGATCTGCGCAAGCAGCCCGACGCCCTCCAGCGCATCAAGGAAGAGGCCGAGAAGGCGAAGATCGCCCTCAGCTCCTCCCAGCAATACGACATCAGCCTGCCCTTCATCACGGCCGACGCCACGGGACCCAAGCACATCCAGAAGTCCCTCAGCCGCGCCAAGATGGAGCAGCTCTGCGACAGCCTCTTCGAGCGCACCATCACCCCCACGAAGGCGTGCTTGAAGGATGCCGGCCTCACCACAGCGCAGATCGACGAACTCGTGCTCGTCGGCGGCATGACCCGCATGCCCCGCGTCGTCGAGACCGCCAAGGCCCTCGTCAGCAAGCCGCCCCATCAGGGCGTGAACCCCGACGAAGTCGTCGCCATCGGCGCGGCCATCCAGGGCGGCGTGCTCAAGGGCGAAGTGAAGGACGTGCTGCTGCTCGACGTGACCCCGCTCTCGCTGGGCATCGAGACCATGGGCGGCGTTTTCACCAAGCTCATCGAACGCAACACCACGATCCCGACCCGCAAGTCCGAGATCTTCTCCACCGCCAGCGACAACCAGCCCGGCGTGGAAGTCCACGTGCTCCAGGGCGAGCGCCAGTTCGCCAAGGACAACAAGTCCCTCGGCAAGTTCCAGCTCGCCGATATCCCACCCGCCCCGCGCGGCGTTCCCCAGATCGAGGTCACCTTTGACCTCGACGCCAACGGCATGCTGAACGTCAGCGCCAAGGATCTCGGCACCGGCAAGCAACAGAAGATCTCCATCGTCGCCGGTTCCGGCCTGTCCAAGGACGAGATCGAGAAGATGCGCCAGGACGCCGAGGCCCACGCCGAAGAGGACAAGGCCCGCCGCGAAGAGGTCGAGACCCGCAACGAAGCCGACAACGCCGTCTATCGCACCGAGAAGCTCCTCAAGGACAGCGGCGACAAGATCTCCGGCGATGTGAAGGCCAAGGTCCAGTCCGCCGTGGACGCGGTGAAGGAAGCCCTCAAGGGCTCCGACGCCAAGGCCGTCCGCAGCGCGCTCGATTCGTTGAACGAAACCGTGCAGGGCGCGTCGGAAGAGCTCTACAAAGCCGCCTCCGCCAGCCAGCAGGCCAACGCCGGTGCCGCCGGTGGCTCCGCTCCCCAGGGCGAAGCCAAGGCCGCCGAAGCCGACAAGGACAGCGGCCCGATCATCGACGCCGAAGTGGTGGACGAGAAGAAGAAGTAAGATTCAACGAACCTGCCCGGATCGATCCGTCGATCCGGGCAAGTTTCCCTTTGCCCGAGCGCGGGTGCGCCGGGATTTTGATTCAGTCAGAAACCAACCAATAGAAGGAAAAGAAACATGGCACTTAATGTGAAACCTCTTGGCGATCGCGTCCTCGTGGAAGCCGTCGAAGAGAAGGAAGTCAAAAAGGGCGGGATCATCATCCCCGATTCCGCCAAGGAGAAGCCGCAGGAGAGCGTCGTGCGCGCCCTCGGCACCGGCAAGACCGACGACGACGGGAAGAAGCTTCCCTTCGAAGTGAAGGTCGGAGACCGCGTCCTCACCAGCAAGTATGGCGGCACCGACATCAAGATCGACGGCAAGGAATACAAGATCCTCAGCTCCGACGACATCCTCGCCGTCATCGGCTGATCCGTCCCCTGCAACCGTTTCAACCTCTTAAACCAACACTTTTACCACTATGGCAGCTAAACAATTGATCTTCGACGAGACAGCGCGTCAGCGTCTGCTCAAGGGCGTGGAACTCCTCGCCAAGGCCGTCAAGGCCACCCTCGGACCCAAGGGCCGCAATGTCGTCATCGACAAGAAATTCGGCTCCCCGACCGTCACCAAGGACGGCGTCTCCGTCGCCAAGGAGATCGAACTGAGCGATCCCTACGAAAACATGGGCGCCCAGATGGTCCGTGAAGTCGCCAGCAAGACCAGCGACATCGCGGGCGACGGCACCACCACCGCCACCGTCCTCGCCGAGGCGATCTACCGCGAAGGCCTGAAGCACGTCACCGCCGGCGCCAATCCGATCTCGCTCCAGCGCGGCATCCAGAAGGCCGTCGAAGCCGCCACCGAGCAGCTCTCCAAGATCGCCAAGAAGGTGAAGGACAAGGAAGAGATCAAGCAGGTCGCCACCGTCTCCGCCAACTGGGACACCACCATCGGCGAGATCATCGCCGACGCGATGGACAAGGTCGGCAAGGACGGCACCATCACGGTCGAAGAGGCCAAGTCCATCGAGACCACCCTCGACGTCGTCGAAGGCATGCAGTTCGACAAGGGCTACCTCTCCCCCTACTTCGTCACCAGCGCCGAGACGATGGAAGCGAAGCTCGACGACGCCTACGTCCTCATCAACGAGAAGAAGATCAGCAACCTCAAGGACCTGCTCCCGATCCTCGAGAAGGTCGCCAAGACCGGCAAGCCGCTCCTGATCATCGCCGAGGAAGTCGAAGGCGAAGCCCTCGCGACCCTCGTCGTGAACAAGCTCCGCGGCACGCTGAACATCTGCGCCGTCAAGGCCCCCGGCTTCGGCGACCGCCGCAAGGCCATGTGCGAAGACATCGCCATCCTCACCGGTGGCAAGTTCATCACCGAAGACCTCGGCATCAAGCTCGACACCCTTGAGCTCAACGACCTCGGCCGCGCCAAGAGCATCGTCGTGGACAAGGAGAACACCACCATCGTCGAAGGCCTCGGCAAGGCTTCCGAGATCCAGGGCCGCGTGAACCAGATCCGCCGCCAGATCGAGGAGACCACCTCCGACTACGACCGCGAGAAGCTCCAGGAACGCCTGGCCAAGCTCGCCGGCGGCGTCGCCGTCATCCATGTCGGTGCCACCACCGAGACCGAGATGAAGGAGAAGAAGGCCCGCGTCGAGGACGCCCTGCACGCCACCCGTGCGGCCGTGGAAGAAGGCATCGTCGCCGGCGGCGGCGTCGCGCTCCTCCGCACCCTCCCCGCGATCGAGGCTCTCCAGCTCGAGAACCACGACGAACAGACCGGTGTCGGCATCGTGAAGCGCGCCGTTGAGGCTCCGCTCCGCGAACTGGCCCTGAACGCCGGCGTCGAAGGCAGCCTGATCGTCCAGGAAGTGAAGCGCCGCAAGGGCAACGAAGGCTACAACGTCGCCACCGGCGAATACGTGGACCTCGTGAAGGCCGGCGTCGTCGATCCCAAGAAGGTCACCCGCTCGGCCCTGCAGAACGCCGCGTCCATCGCTGGCCTCATGCTCACCACCGAGTGCTTGATCACCGAGCTGCCCGAGAAGAAGGAAGCCGCTCCCGCGCATCCTCCCGGCGGCATGGGCGGAATGGACTACTAAGTCCGATCCGACGATCCCATCATCGTCCCGCAGCGGGGCCGGAGTTTTCCGGCCCCGCTTTTTCGTTCCCGAGAGTTCTTCGTCTTCCTCTCCCTCTTCGTCCTCGTCCTCGCGCTCGTTCTGCTTCTCGTCCGGGAAACCCACCCCTGACCCCTCCCAGGAGGGGAACCGTTGACGCGCGTTCGGCAGTAGGTTCGCGTCCTGCCTTATCCCCTCTTGGGAGGGGTCAGGGGTGGGTCGGCTTCAAGCTCCCAACAACGCTTCTTCCCCGG
>CBFGQE010000302.1:0-4523 GCA_965650815.1 uncultured bacterium | reverse complement strand
GCGGCGGCTTCAACGGCATCGGCAATCCGCCCATCGCCTTCGGCACGCCCACGGCCGACGTCACGCCCGACATGGTGACGCCGGCGAACAGCTTCATCCGTCTGAACGCCGACGGATCGCTCGACACCACCTTCCGCACCGGTTCCGGCCCGAACGGCAAGGTGCGCGCCCTCGCGCGCCAAGCCGATGGCCGCATCCTCGTGGGCGGCGAGTTCACCGCCTACAACGGCCAGTCCGTCGGCCGCATCGTCCGGATCGAGGCCGACGGTTCGATCGACGCGTCGTTCCAGGCCGCGTCCGGGGCCAGCAGCTACATCCGCTCCATCGTGGTCCAGGCCGACGGCAAGATCCTCGTCGGCGGCGCCTTCGCCTCATGGGACGAATTTGGTTTCGGCTACCTGGTCCGTTTGAACGCCGACGGCACCTTGGACCGGAGTTTCCGGCCCAACTTCCCGCTGAACGGCGAGGTCACGAGCGTGGTCCTCCAGCCCGATGGCCAGATCCTGATCGGCGGCGCCTTCAGCGGGATCACCGCCAACAGCCAGACCTACGCGAACCTGATCCGGCTCAACCCCGACGGATCGCTCGACCCCTCGTTCCGCATCAGCAGCTACGTCGGCACCGTGATGGCGGTCCAGCTCCTGCCCGACGGCCGCGTCGTCGCCGGCGGCCTGAACAGCCCCTACCTCCGCGTCTATTCCGCCACCGGCGCGCTGGACAACACGTTCAACGCGAATCCGGGCAACGACATCTTCTCCCTCGGCGTCCTGCCGGGCGGCGAGATCGTCGCGGCGGGCGATGAACGCCAGATCCTCTACGGCCCGACCGGCACCGTGCTCACCAACCTGGCCGCCCGGCCGCTCGGCGTGTCGCCGCAGTATTGGTCGGTCGCGACGCTGCCCGACGGCCGTTTCTTCGTCGGCGGCTACGCGGGTTCCGGCGGTGGCGGCATCGGCAAGTTCCTCGGCAGTCCCGTGGCCCAGGCCATCGTCGCCAGCCCGCGCGCGATCCAGACGACCAACGGCGGCGCGGCCGGCTTCTCCGTCGAAGTGCGCGGAAGCGGCCCCTTCACCTACCAGTGGAAGAAGGACGGGGTAAATCTCTCCGGCGCGACTTCGGCGACCTATTCCATCCCCTCGGTCAACGCCTCGCATGTGGGCAACTACACCGTGGCCGTGACCGGTCCCGGCGGCGCGATGGAGAGCGCCTCAGCCGGGCTCACCCTGCTCGGTGCGCCGACGATTCTCTTCCCGCCCCAAAGCCAGTTTGTCGCATTGAGCCGCCCGGTGACGCTCGGCGTCCGCGCGCTCGGCGCGGCTCCGGTGTCCTATCAGTGGAAGAAGAACGGCGGCGCCATCAGCGGCGCGACCAATGCCAGCTTCACTCTCGCCGCGATGTCGCTGGCCGATGTCGGCAGCTACACCGTGGACGTGACCGCCGCCGGCAGCACCGTGCCCAGCGCCGCCGCCGTGCTGACGACCGGCCATCTCGCGGGAGCGGTGGACCGCAGCTTCAACGCCTTCTATTCGGGCGACGGCACTACGTCCGGCAGCGAGATCGCCGACGCCGTGGTCCAGACCGATGGCAAGATCGTCGTCGCCAGCGGCCGCACCTCGTTCAATGACCGACCGAACGTGCGCGGCGTCTTCCGCGTCAATCCCGACGGCTCTTACGACACGACCTTCGCGCCGACGAACACGCTGGAATCCACCGCCGTCGCGCTCCAGCCCGACGGCAAGGTCCTCCTCGGCTTCGCCCGCAACGCCACCGTGGCCCAGCTCTACCGGCTGCATCCCGACGGCAAGGTGGACTACGCCTTCGCCAATCCGCTCCTCAGCATGAACGGCCGCGTCGCGCACATCGTCCCGCTGGCCGACGGCAAGATCCTGGTCTCCGGCTCGTTCAACAGCGTGGGCGGAGTGGCCCGCACGAACCTCGTCCGCCTCCATGCCGACGGCACGCTGGACACGGACTATTCGCCGGTGATCCCGGCGAACAGCTACATCCACCCGCTGCCCGATGGCCGCGTCGTCGTGGCCTATCGCCAGTTCACGACGGACTTCACCCCGATCCTCGATGTGAACGGACAGCTGGAACGCTACCTCGGCAACGGTGCCTGGGGCGGAGCCATCGGCTTCGGCAACATCAACGCGCAGGTCAAGCTGCTGCCCAACGGCGGCTTCCTCGTGGTCAACGGCAACGTGGGCGGCTTCAACGCCCAGAACCCCGTGCGCTACCATCCCGACGGCACGCTGGACCCGACGTGGAAGTTCCACTTCAATCCCGGTGGCTTCAGCTCCTCGATCAAACAGACGCTGGTGCAGCCCGACGGCCGCATCCTGCTCTTCGGCGAGTTCCCCGGCTCGCTGCTGAACACCACCAACCCCGCCTCGCTCGCGCTCAACCGGAACCTCGTCCGCCTCACCGCCGACGGCGAACTCGACGGCACCTTCGATGTCTTCGCCGGTGGCACGATGCCGGAACGCGCGCTCCTGCTGCCCGATGGCCGGGTCTTCGTCTCCGGCTACTTCTCCACCTGGAACGGCCTCACGAGCCACAAGCTCCAGATCCTCCAGGGCGATCTGATCGAGCCCGCCTTCTACAACCAGACAACCTCTCTCGTTCTGACCCAAGGGAACAACCTCGTGCTGAATCCCGCGCCCCGCAGCCTCGGCGCCGCCAGCTACCAGTGGCAAAAGAACGGCGTCGATCTCCCCGGCCAGACCGGCGCGACGCTGAACCTCGCCGCGCTCGGCACGAACGGGTCGGGCAGCTACACGCTGGTCGCCCGCAGCCCATTGGGCACGAACACGACCACCACCACCGTCACCGTGCTCGGCGCGCCGGTCATTCTCGCGCAACCGGTGCCGCCCCCGGCCGTGTTGGCGAATCCCTTCACCATGAGCGTCGTCGTCACCGGCGCGCCGCCCTTCAGCTTCCAGTGGCGCAAGGGCGGCTCGGCCATCGGCGGCGCGACCTTCGCGAGCTTCACCAACGCCTCCGCCGCGCTGACCGATTCCGGCAACTACGACGTGGTCGTCGCCAATGCGTTTGGCTCCGCCACGTCGTCGGTCGCCGTCGTCACCGTCACCACCCAGCCCGGTGCGCTCTCGGCCGACTACAGCAACAGCGTCGGCCAGGTCTTCCACATGCTGCGCCAGCGCGACGGCAAGGTCGTCCTCGGCCGGGCCAACGGCCCCTTCCGCCTGAACGCCGACGGCACGACCGACACCGCCTTCAACACCAACATCACCGCCCTGGTCGGCGGCCAGGCGATGGCCCTCGCGCCCGACGGCCGCCTCTACCACTCGGCCAACGCCGTGCTCCACCGCTACTCCCCCGCCGGCGTGCGCGACACGAACTTCGCCCTGGTCAACAACGCCCAGGCCATCACCGCCATCGACGTGCAGGCCGATGGCCGGATCGTCCTCGGCTACTCGAACGCCGGGATGCGCCGCTACTGGCCGGATGGCACGCAGGACTTTGGTTTCACCAACAACGTCACGCAGGTCCGCACGCTCTCCGTGCTGCCCGACGGCCGCGTGCTGGTCACGACCGGCAACGGGTTCAACTCCGGTTCTGTCCGCCGTCTCCTCGCCGACGGCTCGTTCGATCCGTCGTTCGACAACGCCTCCTCCTTCAACAACGACGTGCTCTCCGCCGTGCCGCTGCCCGACGGCAAGCTGCTCCTCGGCGGCACCTTCACCGGCCACAACGCCGCTGCAGGCGGGTTCACCTCGAAGCAATATGTCGTCCGCCTCAACGCCAACGGTTCGCTCGACGGCGCCTTCACCGGCCCGAACTTCAACAGCGTGCTCTTCGGTGTGCAGGACGTGGCCTTGCAGGAAAATGGCCGCATCGTCGCGGTCGGCGGTTTCGGCACCGTCAATGGCCTCTCCCACCTGGGCGTGGCACGGCTCGAAGCCAACGGCGCGCACGATGCGACCTTCGACATCGGCACCGGCGCGGGCGGCGCGAACATCAAGGTCCAGTCCACGCTCGTTTTGCCCGATGGCCGCATCCTCGTCGCGGGCATCTTCACCACCTTCAACGGTGTTTCGCGCAACGGCCTCGCGCTGCTCAATGGCGACGTGGTCAATCTCGGTTTCCTCACCGAGCCGAGCGACCAGCTCCTCGATGTCGGCCAGCCGCTGAACCTCGCCGTCACCACCACGGCCACCACGCCGGTGAGCTACCAATGGTTCTTCAACAACGCCGCGATCACCGGCGCGACCGCCGCCAGCTACTCGGTCGGCACCACCACCACGAACCAGCGCGGCGGCTACTACGTCGTGGCCTCGAACCTCTCCGGTTCCCGCACCAGCGCCGTGGCCAATGTGAAGATCCTGGCTGCCCCCGTTTTCCTCGCGCAGCCGGTGGAGACGAACGGCTACCTCGGCAAGCTCGTGACCTATGCGCCGCTCGTCGAAGGCCGCGCGCCGCTCTTCTTCCAGTGGTTCAAGGGCGTCGATCCCGTGCCGGGCGCGACCAACGCCACGCTCACGTTGACGAACCTCCAGTTC
>CBFGQE010000301.1:0-4527 GCA_965650815.1 uncultured bacterium | reverse complement strand
ACAATCCGACCTGAACTTGTTGCCCATGCCCCAGATCAAATTCGGCACCGACGGTTGGCGCGCGGTCATTGCGGAGGACTTCACCTTTGCCGCCGTCGAGCAGGTCACGCAGGCCACGGCGGACGAGTGGCAGGCCGCGTTGAACGGCAGCAGTGGCACAGGCGCCCTCGCCTGTGATCCAGTTCGGCAGGCGCCCCCGCCTGCCGAGGTTTCTCCGGGCGGGGGCGCCCGGAGCACTGCCACTACCAGCCCCACTCTGCTTCCTCCCGGCACAAAGCCCGTGGTCGCCGTCGGCTACGACCGGCGGTTCCTCTCCGACCAGTTCGCCGCCCGCACGGCCGAGGTCTTCGCCGGAAACGGCTTCCAAGTGCTCCTCGCCGATGCGCCCACGCCCACGCCATCCATCTCCTACGCGGTGAAGGCCCATCGCGCGGCCGGCGGGGTGATGATCACCGCCAGCCACAATCCGCCCCGCTTCAACGGCTACAAGATAAAGGCATGGTTCGGCGGCGCGGCCGATCCCGTGCTGTGCAAGGCCGTGGAACAACGTCTCGGCGCATCGCCGGTGCGGTCGCGTGCGTTGGCCGAAGCGGTGAAGGCGAAACAGGTCCGCGTGCTGGATCTGCGTCGGCCGCACTACGCCGCGATCAAACGGTTGGTTGATTTTCCGCTCATCGCGAAGTCCGGGCTGCGCTTCGCCCATGAATCGCTCTTCGGCGTCGGCGCCGGTTGTTTCGACGAGCTGCTGGCGGGCACGAGCTGCCGCGTCACGACGCTCAACGCCGCGCACGACGTGAACTTCGGCGGGATCAATCCCGAGCCCTTGGCCAAGAACTACGTCCGCAGCGCCGCCTATCTGAAGAAGCATCCGCACGACCTCTGCCTCGTGACCGACGGCGACGCCGACCGCGTGGGCGGCATGGACGGGCGCGGCAACGCCCTGAGCACGCACCAGATCATCTGCCTCCTGCTCCGCCACTACGTGGTGAACCGGAAGATGACCGGCCGCGTGGTCAAGGCGCTCACCACCACGTCGATGGTGGACAAGCTCTGCGCGAAGTTTGGCCTGCCGCTGACCGAGACGGGCGTGGGCTTCAAGTTCATCAGCAGCGAGCTGTTGAAAGGCGACGTGCTGTTGGGCGCGGAAGAGAGCGGCGGCATCGGTTTCCCCGGCCACATCCCGGAGCGCGACGGCATCCTCGCTGGCCTGGTGCTGCTGGAGATGTTGGCGGTGGAGAAGAAGCCGCTGACCAAGTTGTTGGCCGGCTTGGAGAAGGAGTTCGGTCCCCACCACTACGACCGGATCGACACCTCGTTTCCCTTGGAGAAGCGCGCGCCGTTGATGGCGTATTGCGCCGCGAATCCGCCGGCCAAGCTGGCCGGGTCACCCTTGGCCGATATGAAGACCTTCGACGGCGTGAAGTTCATCGCCCTGGACGGTTCCTGGCTGATGCTGCGGGGCTCCGGCACCGAGCCGATCCTGCGGATCTACGCCGAGGCTCCGACCGAAGCCGCCGTGCAAACCCTGCTCAAGCAGGGAGTTGGGCTGACGAAGAAGGTTTAGGTCGGCGGGCGGACGGAAGGGCGAAAATTTATCCTCAAGTTCCCGGCGCCCGCGCCGATACACCGTGTGGCTCCAAAGGCCGCTTACCAACCATGCTGACCATTCTCGCCATCGCCGCCGTCGCCTGGGTCGGGCTGTTGTTCTTCGCCCTGTCGCTCGCGCGGGCCAACCGTCTCGACGAATCCCTGGCCGTGGCCATGCCGGCTCCGGTGCTGGATCTGCCTTCCGACCATGTGCCCGCACCGGTGGCCACCGCGCCCGCGCCGCGCACGGTGTTCGTGGTGGACGACGATCCGGGAGTGCTGGAGCTCGTGACCGAGGTGCTCAAGATCCAGGGCTTCACCGTCAAGGGCTTCACCGATCCGGTCGAGGCTTTGAACGACTTCCGCGCCGAGCACGGCGACGACGACCTGCTCGTGACCGACTACCGCATGGAGCGCATGACCGGGCTGGACCTCATCAAGGGCTGCCGGAAGGAGTGCCCCAGCCTGCGTTCCGTGGTGATCTCCGGCATCCGCGAAGAGGACGAGCTCGCGAAGATCCCGCTGGAGTCCGACCGCTTCCTCGCCAAGCCCTTCAGCGTCCACGCGCTGATGGAGTCGATCGACTCCACGCTGGCGACGGCGAAGAACTGAGCCGAATCATTTTCCGAACCCCGTCCGGTGGAAACGCCGGGCGGGGTTTTGCGTTCAACGGGGGATCGAACGCGGCCGCTACTTCCGCCGGGCGTGGAGCGCGGCGGCGCGCCAGATGAGGGCGGGATTGTCGCTGATGATGCCGTCCACGCCCAGGTCGAGCAGGGCGGTGGCGGTGGCTTCGTCGTTGATCGTATAGACCCAGACCTTCAAGCCCTGCGAATGGGCGTAGTCGATGGCGGCGCGGTCCACCTGCTTGTTCCAACCCACGACCTTGGCCCCGGCAGCCTTGGCCTGGTCGACCCAAGCCGGACTCAGCTTCTTCTCCTCGTCGGTCAGCTTCTTCCCGTCGCGCGTCGAAGCGGGGCCAAGTGCGCCCAGCACCTGGGAAGGTTCCAGGGCGTGGAAGTCCTTCAGGTAACTCCAGTCGAAGGCCTGGACGACAAGCTGGTTCACCAAGCCTTTCCTCCGCAGAAGTTCCACGCAGGTCCTCGCGTCGCCGTGCTTGCGTTCGATGAGCGTGCAGTTGCCGTCCTGGATCGCGTCGAGCGATTCGTCGAGCGTCGGGAGCTTGGTGCCCGCGAAGCCGGGGGCGAACCAACGACCGGCGTCGAGCGTGGCCAGCTCCGCGTAGGTCTTGGAGGTGACGTCGATCTTGGTGCCGCCCCAGCGGTTGGTGGCGTCGGTCGTGCGGTCCAGCGTGGTGTCGTGGATGACGAAGGGGACGCCGTCCCGGCTGTGGTAGTAGTCGAGCTCGATCAGGTCGGCCCCCGCCGTCTTGGCCAGGGCGAAGGCGGGCAGGGTGTTCTCCGGCGCGGCCATCTTGAAGCCGCGATGGGCGATGACGAGCGGGCGGTCGAGCGCCATCAACTGGAGCGCCTTGGGTTCGGCGGCGTGGAGCGGGGCGGACATGGCCAGGGCGATCAAGGCGCAGAGCGGGGCTCGCAGGAAAGACTTCTTCATGGTGACGGATTCAGACGCGGGACGCTGCCGCTTCTTCAAGCCGGCGAGCAAGCGGGCTTGGGTGACGACTCGGTGACGCGCGGCCGGGCGATGTCCGCGAATGTGACGGGACGCGCGGCGGATTGTCACCGGAACGTCGGTGGGCCGTGGCCGCATCGCTCCCTAGGCTGCCGCCTCCGAATCCGCCCGGCGCGTTCCGGAATCTCCGGAAGTGCCGCCCACCCGCCGGAGGTCTGCCCCGCAGCCCGTCCGTCGGTCCCGGGTCCTGCGGCGGACCATCCTGCAACGACGTAACTGAGACCATGAAGAGAACCAGCCAGAGGAACGAGCGCCGGGCCCGGCGTTTCGCCGTGAACAGCGCGAGGATCGCCCTTGCGGCGGCGCTCGCGGGCACCTTCGCCCTTGAGACCCGCGCGGAGAAGATCCGCCACGACATCGTCGCGACCGACATCGAGGTCGTGCATCTCGGCGAGGGCAACACGCCCGCCGAGGTCGCCGTCACCGCCGTGCGCCCCATCGGCGATTTCCGCATCCGCGAGACCGCCAACCGCGGCGACTACGACATGCAGATCGGCGAAGACCCGTTCGACGACGTCGCCACCGGCATCGTCATCACCTCCATCAGCGAGAACGGCCGCGACAACCTGCACTCCACCTATCCGGGCACGAACTTCGCCACGAGCCACATCGAGTCGCAGGACACGGGCTCCTACTTCATCCCCGTGGCGATGACCTGGCCGAACTCCGCTTCGACCTCCGTCATCGAATACAACATGAACGTCTCGGCGGCGTGGTTTCCGTATGCCACGTGGCTCGCGGGCTATGCGCGCAACGAAACACGGGGCAACGGCGCGGCGAACAACCTGATGGTCGGCCATTCCTCCCTGGTCCTCGGCACCCACTTCGTCGATCTCGGCGGTGGCCGGGCCCGCGTCGATCTGACCAGCCTCGGCATCGATTCACGCCGCGACGGCGTGCTGCTGGTGATGGGCGCGAAGAACGAGGACAACCACGCGCTCTCGATGGTCAACGGGACCAACGGCGTCTGGGAACTCTTCTCCAAGGACAACGGCACCGACGGCACATCGCTGGAACACGATCCCTTCGCCTTCGTCTTCATCCCGAAGACCAACGACACCGTGGTCTCCGGCCGCTTCAACGGCGCCGGCGAGATCCTGCTGCACGACGGCCCAGCGCCGCGCTTCACCGTGGCGCCGGTCGAGACCGGCCGTTGGGAGCTGAAGGTGACGGGTCGTTCCGCGCGCAGCGGCGTGCTGGTCATCTCGCCCGAAGGAGGGATGGCGCAGAACTTCGACAACATCGTCACCTACCAGACGAACAACGCGGGCGACGGCTGGATCATCG
>CBFGQE010000300.1:0-4536 GCA_965650815.1 uncultured bacterium | reverse complement strand
CCGGTAGCGTCCGCGCCGATGGCTGAAATCGGCAGACGCAATTCGCTCCAGGTGCTCCACCACGCGCCTCAGGGGCTCTATCTCGACGGCGGGGAGCACGGTCCCATTCTCCTGCCCAACCGCTACGCGCCCGACGAGGTTCCTCCCGGCGAAGCGGTGGACGTTTTCGTCTATCACGACTCCGAGGACCGGTTGGTGGCCACGACAGAAGTGCCGTTGATCCAGGTGGGCGAGTTCGCCTGTCTCCGTGTCATCGGCACCCATGAAAAGGCCGGCGTGTTTCTCGATTGGGGCCTTCAAAAAGATCTGCTGCTGCCGTTCCGCGAACAGACACGGCCCTTGCGCGAAGGCCAATGGGTCGTGGTGCGGGCGGAGATCGACGAACGCTCGGGCCGCATCGTGGCTTCGGCGCGATTGGACCGCTTCCTGGACCGGACTCCCGCCAGCTACAGGCCAGGCCAGGCCGTGTCGCTGTTGATCGCCGGTCGCACGCCGCTGGGCTACTCGGCCATCATCGAGAACGCCCATCGCGGTTTGCTCTACGCGAACGAGGTCGCGCAGCCGCTCCGCTTGGGGGAACGCCTCGAAGGCTTCGTCCGCGAAGTGCGGCCCGACGGGAAGATCGATCTCAGTCTGGACGGTTCTGGCTATCGGCGCATCGCCTCGGTGACGGACAAGATCCTCGAAGCGCTCGACCGCAACGAAGGCCGGTTGGAGTTCGACGACGACAGCTCGCCACAGTCGATCCGGATGACGTTTGGTGTGAGCAAGAAAGCCTTCAAGCAGGCGCTTGGTTCCTTGCTCAAAGACGGACTCATCGCGTTCGACGAACCCGGCATCCGGCGGCTCAAGCCCGGGGTTCCGTCGCAAAAACCACGCCCGGCGCGCCCCGCTGGACCAGCTTCCCGGCCTCCAGCACCAGCACCTCGTCGCACAATGCCGCGATCTCGGCCGGGTCGTGGCTGACGTGGAGGATCGGCAGGGGAAACGCCTCCTTCACCCGCACGAGGAACGGCAGGATGCGCTGCTTCAACCGGGCATCGAGGCTGGAAAGCGGTTCGTCCAGGAGCAGCAGGTCGGGCGCGGACAACAACGCCCGGGCCAACGCCACGCGTTGGCGTTCGCCACCGGACAAGGCGCTGATGCCCCGGTCCAGCAGCCCTCCGATCTCCAGCAGCTCCGTGACTTCTTCCAGCGACCAGGCGCGAGCGGAAGCGCAGGCGCGGGTCCGGCCGTAGAGCAGGTTGCCCCGGACGGATCGGTGCGGAAACAGCGCGAGATCCTGCGGCACGTAGCCGATGCGGCGTTCATGGGCGGGCACCCAGGACCGCGCCCCGTCGGCGCTCAAGGTCCGATCTCCGAGCCGAACCGCGCCCGCCGCAGGACGGATCAAGCCCGCGATGGCGTCGAGCAGCGTGGTCTTGCCCGCGCCGGACGGACCAAAAATGCCGGTGACATGCGCGGGCAACAGTGCGTCGAGTTCCAGTCGGAATCCGCCCGCATCCACCCGGAGCTGTTCGATGGAGAGGTTCATGTGCGGCTCCGACGCAGCAGCCATTCGCTCGTCCACAACGCGCCGAACGCGATCACGGCGGAAACGATCAAGAGCGCGTAGGCCCGTTGGTCGTCGCCGGTCTGGACCGACTGGTAGATGGCGAGGGAAAGCGTGGAGGTTTGGCCGGGAATGTTGCCCGCGAGCATGATCGTCGCGCCGAATTCCCCCAAGGCCCGCGCGAAGGCCAACACCGTTCCCGCCAAGATTCCGCGCCCGGCCAAAGGCAACGTCACGGTGAAGAACACCCGCCAAGGCCCGGCACCCAGCGTAGCCGCCACCTGCTCCAGACGCGGCGGCACCTGCTCGAACGCCACCCGCGCCGACCGCACGAGCAACGGCAGCGACATCACCGCCAGCGCCACCACCACGCCAATCCAAGTGAAGGCAACCTCCAGTCCGAACCGTTCGTGGAGAAAACCGCCGATCGGCCCGCGCCGTCCGAGGAGCTTCAAGAGGATCAAGCCCGTCGCCACCGGCGGCAGGACCAAGGGCAGAGAGACCAGCGTCTCCACCAGGGATTTTCCGAACCATTGCTTCCTGGCGAGCAACCACGCCAGCGCCAGCCCGACCGGCAGCAGCAGCAGCGTGCTGAGTGCGGCCATCCCGAGGGTGAACCGGATGAGCTGCCAGTCCTCAGCGTTCATCCGTGGAACAGGGATCGGGGACGTATCCCGCCGGACGTTCGTAGGCCCCGCCTTCATCCTCGTCCGGCCGGGGCTCCATGCAGCGGAAATCTTTCTCCAGGGCGATCTTCAGCCCCCAGGCGGTTTCGGCGTAGAGACCGACGGTTTCATTTCCGGCCCAAGAACGGGCGGTCGTCTCCGGCACAATCACGGTCAAAACGCCGGCGGTGAAGATCGTGGAAAGCTCAGCGCTTCCCCGCGCTTCGACGCGGCAGACGAACCGCGATTCCGGCCCGGGACCGAACTGGGTCGAATCCTCCACCGTTTCTCCCCGGGCGAGCGCCGCCACCTCCGGTTTCTGGAGCCGGAGCCGGAGGGAATTGCCGCGCAGACGTAGTTTCATGCCGATGCCGCGCGATTCAACACGGCCACCGCGCAGGGTCAAACCGCCATTCACCCGCCAATGGCAAGGCACTACGACGGCGCCGACATCTGCGGGACGAAAGGAGCGGGACGGTTCAGGCCGAGCCTCCGTAGCGCAAGCCTCGGGCTTGCCGTGCCGCAACCGTCCCGGTTGCCGCAGCCTTCGCCCCATCGGTTCAGTCCGTCAGGCCTCGCGGTGTGCGGAGCCCGGATAAAGCCCCGGCCGCCGATCACGGCAGCGTGAACTTGTATTCGGTCCGGCCTTTCTCGGTGACGGCCCAGAGATTCTGTTCCGGCCCCACGGACACCCCGCGCTTCAACTGCCGCACGCCCCCGTCGGCGAAGGAGTAGTTCGACGAAACCTTGTTGTGCCGGTTGTGGTCCAGCACCTCGAAGTCGTTCCCTTTGCCCTCGAACAGATCCATGAAGAAGTGGCCGGTATCGTTCTTCTTTTCACCCAGGATGATCGTGTCCGAAGGGGTGATCAGGGCGTTTTCGCGCACGCTTTGCTCGGCCTTGGTCGCTCTCTCCACGTCCTCGTAGGTCGTCCCGAAATAATCGTTGAACCCGTTGATGATGTAGCTGCGGGGCGCCTTGTCCGCCTTGTCGGCCGAAGCCACCGCCGTGTCGTCCGACTTGGGCGGGGTCAGGTTGTCGGTCGGGCAGAGCAGGATGCCCAGGGACTCGTAGTTCGGCCGGGTGCGGCCGGGCCAGCGGAAGGACGGCGGGGCGCACCGGGGCGGATAGTTGCCGTTGTGGTCGTTGACGTAGAGCGAGAGCGCGATGCCCAGTTGCCGCAGGTTGTTCACGCAGGCGATCCGGTGGCCCTGGCCCTTGGCCTTCGACAGGCTGGGCAGCAGCATGCCCGCCAGGATCGCGATGATCGCGATCACGACGAGCAGCTCGATGAGGGTGAATCCCTTTCTCCGTGAAACCCGCTCGGGGTTGAATGCGCGGGGGCCTTTGATGGTCGGTTCCAACAGCATGAAATCTCGCTCCGGATGGCTGACGATGGTCGCCTTGATCCTCGCGGCATCCTACGTCGCCTTTTTCACGGACTGGTTCCGCTCGGAACCCATTCGATTGAGTTGCCGCTTTTTTCCGGTCCAGCGCGGAAACCCGGCCGCCGGGCATCGGGCCGTGTTCTACGTGGTCCCGAAGCAGCCCATCTCCAGCCTGACGGTCCTGCCCTCCACCGAGGCCGCCGCCCCCAAGCCGACCCTTCTTTGGCACATGGTCGCCAGTTCCAAGCCGGTCCCCGTCGAAGCCTTCGACTATGGCGAACCGGTGCCGGGCATGAAACCGTTCGTCTCCGGCATCGTCCCCGGCCCGCTAGTGCCCGGCGGCGAATACATCGTCCGGGTGGAGATGGGCAAGAAGCGGGGCGAACTCAAATTCGCCGTGCCGACGGAATGACCGTCGCGGCCCGGAGGGGTTCATCCCGATAGCCGACGAACGGCGCTCAAGGACGGACACGAGGACGTAGCGGGAGTCGGCCGGATGCCTGTCCAGCATCTCTGTCAGACCCTCAAAACGCGAAGCAGTCGCAGCCGCCGCCGAAGAATTCGGCGAAGGGATTCCGCGACGCGGCGGCTCCGGCCAGGAGCTGGAACCCCGAATGTTGGCAGCCGTGTTCATGGCATTCGGCCCCGTGCTGATGCACCGGCATCGGCACGCCGGCCCGGGCGGCCTTCTTCACGTCCAAGGGCGCGCCATAGCCGCCGAAGACGGAGATGGGCGACCACTCGGGCAGCACCGGCAACGCGGGCGGCGCGTGGGATGCGAATTCGTCGGTCGCGTGGACGATCCGGCCCCCGACCACCGTCAGGACCGACTCGATGCCTTTGATTGCCTTCTCGGCCACCGAGAAATAGTCGTCGGACAACACGGCCATGTCGGCGAGCTGTCCGGCGACCAAGGTCCCCTTCTTGCCCG
>CBFGQE010000299.1:0-4548 GCA_965650815.1 uncultured bacterium | reverse complement strand
GACGCACGGTGAGTCCTCCTCTTCGTCTTCCTCCTCGTCCTCGTCCCGATCAAATTCGGGTCCGCGCCGAAGTATCTGCCGCCTGACGGTTCTCCGCGCGGAGCCAGAGCGAATCTTTCCAGCTCGCCGACAACAGCGGACACGAGGCGAGGTCGGCGGCCGCAGCGAAGTCGTCCTTGCGGTGGTGCATGACCTCGTTGGCGTGGGAGACGGTGAACTGCGGGAACGGACGTTCCAGTCGTTCGAACAATTCTCCCGCTTCCACCCAGCCGTGCTGGAGCACGCGGAAGTAGAAACCGGTCCGGCCGTTCTGCTCCACCTGCGCGGTCAGATCCTTGATCCGCCACCGCCGGGCCAGCTTCCAGCACGGCTGTCGCGGCTGGGAAACCTGCACCCGGGCAGAGCCGATGCGGAACACGTCGCCGATGCAGACCTCGGTTTCGGTCAACCCCAGCACGGTGAAGTTCTCCCCAAACGCACCGTGGTTCATCTCCGGCAACGCCAGCGTCTCGCGCCATGCCGGGTAGTGCTCGGCCGCATAGACGCAGACAGCTTTGTCCACGCCGCCGTGATAGCGCCGATCCGCCTGCTGGTCGCCGCGCAGTCCTTCATAGCCCAGCCAGAGTTTCCCGGCGATAGGCCGTTTGTAGAAGCTGGTGGTCCACGCTTTGTCCCACCACGCGTCGCTGCCGGTGGCGGCGATCTCGGTCACGACAGAAAGCTGGATGGAGAGCAGGGAGGGCGGGTTCATGGGACGGAAAGTTCGGAGCCGTGTTCGTCGTTCAGCGCATGGAGCTGGGCGAGGATCTTCGCCAGTTTCTTGCCGGTGGGCGTGAGGTGGTATTCCACCCGCGCGGGCAGGCCGGAAAATTCCTTTCGCGTGATGAGTCCGAAGGCGAGCAGCTTCCGCAGCCGCTCGTTCAGCACCTTGGTGGAGATGCCCGGGATGTGGCGCTCCAGTTCGCCGGGCCGGCGCACGCCTTCGCCAATGGCCGCGACCACTCCGACGCTCCATTTGCAGCCGATGACGTCCTCGAGCCGATGGTAGTCCGCGCGTTGGCGGACGGTGAGCGGTTTGCGTTTCATCGCGGCGCATTCTAGCGCGGCGGGGTGCGAAGTCGTGGGGGAACTTTTCGGTGCCCTCCCCTCCAGATTGTGCCCTCTGGCGGACGTTTCGTTCCCGGCCAAGCTGCCACTGCTCGAACACGAGCCATTGAACGAAAGACACATCATGAAAACCAAAGCCGTCTTCTACCACGCGGGCTGCCCGGTCTGCGTCGCCGCCGAAACCAACGTCGCCGCCGCGCTCGATCGCGCGCGGTTCGACGTGGAGATCGTCCATCTGGGCCAGAGCAAGGGCCGGGTCGCCGAAGCCGAGCAGGCCGGGGTGAAGTCCGTGCCCGCCCTGGTCCTCGACGGGCTGGCCTACCACATCAACTTCGGCGCCGGCATCGAAGCGTTGAAGTGAACCCACGGGCCCGCAGGCGATCCCTGCGGGCTCTTTTTCCGGAGGAAGAAGGGGGCGTGACCGTCTGCGTTCCTGCTGCGTTGTTCCGGCTTAACGACGGCGGCTTTCGTCGGGGCGCACGGCCTCTTCGAACTCGGGCATGAGGGATGAAAAATTGACGTCCGTGCCGGAAAATTTCTCCGCCAAAGCTGGAATGGTTTCGCGTCCCCATTTCAGCAGCTGCTTGCGCCGTTCTTTCGGCAGGTAGTTCGGAGCTGGAATGTTGTCGATGAACCGCTGGATGGCTTGGCGCGTCGGCGCGGCCAGCTTGGCGAGTTCGTCGGTTGCCAGCGCGGTGGACGAGACAAACTCCATCGCGACTCCCGAGTCGCTGGAGGCCAACGTCGCGGTGAGCGCTTCGATGAACGCGGGGCGCGTCCGCAGGCGGGCGGTGGCGGCTTCCCGCACCGGGCGGCTTCCATGACGGGTCGCCCAGCGGAGGAGCTCTACAAAATCCTTCTCCGGATCGAGCGCGGAGATCTGGCCGAGAACTTCGCCGGACGACGGAGCGGGATTGGCCATCCGGTAGGCGATGTTCCTCATGCCGCCAACGCCCAGACGGAACATCCGGTGGCCGAAAAACACGACGCAGACGACAAGGCTCAAGGCCGCAAACAGGGTCCATGGCCAGCGCAGCCACTGCGTGGGAAGGCCGGGAGCGAGCTTGGGATTGAGGCTCAAGACCACGAGCAGCACGGTGGAGAGAGGGACGAGATAGATGGCCGGAACGTAGAGAAAACGCGGCGTGAATCCGGGCCGGATATACAGGGCGATGAACACGAACGAAACGACCGCCAGGGCCAGCGCCGCAGCCACGGCAAGGACGTAAAGCGCGGCGCGGCCCAGTCGCAGCCAGTCGAAACCGCCGGTGGCGGCCACGCAGAGCAGCGCGCCCATCAAAAGCAGCCAGAGGGGCACCAGAATGAACAGCACGGGCGTGGTCCATTCGTTGTGGTTGGGGTGCTTGCGCGCGTAGTCCGACAGCAGGCTTTGCAGCGGGAACAGAAAGACGATCGTGGCGAGACCGACACAGAGGTTGCCGATGATCTGGGGCAGTGCGGAGGAGTTCATGGCAGTCGGCAGCCGGACTCGGGCGGATGCCCGTCATCCGTGGGATCGTAGCCGAACTCGCGGGCCAAGGCGGCACGGAACTGGTCGCGTTCGTAGGAGAGCGCCGCGCCTTCGCCGCCGCTCGTGGCCGAGCTCGCGTAGCTGCCCATCCAGTCCACCGCGAGCTTGAACGCGGCGATGGCACGCGCTTCGTTGCCGGCGCGTTGGAATGCCCGCATCCGCTTGGCATAGAGCTCGGCGATCGAGGCAGCCACGCCGATGTGCTGGATGGACGCCAGCATCTCCCGCTCGACGTCTTCCAGCCGGTCCGGTCCGTCGGTGTTTTGCGCGGCGCGCGCCCAAGCGGTGGAATTCATCGGCGGCGAAGTCGTCACCGGCGGGGGAACGATCATCTGGCGCTTCGACGGATCGTGGAACGCCGGGAGGATGCGCGGAGGCGTGACGTCCTCGCCGATCTCGAAGTAATCGCGCATCCGGCCGTTGCGCGGCCCGGTCTTGGCGGCCAGCTCGAAGACCAGCTTCACTTTCCCGGCCTCGCGGGTGATCTCCAGGAGGATCAACATACGGATCTGGTCCCAGTCGATGCGGGTCAATACGCCGGAGTCCCCGGTGCGCATCAGGGTGCCCTTGGCGTCCACGAAATCACGCAGCACCGTTATGCGATGATCGACGCGGAGATGATCGATGGTGGTAGCCATGAGTTGATTGAGTGGTCGGTTATGTGGCGAGTGGTTTAACACACGCATCGAAGCTGAACATGGGACTTTGGTCGGGGGAGGCAGTGACGCGATGGTTGGGAGAAAGTGTTTCCGAATCCTCCTCCTCGTCTTCCTCTTCGTCCTCATCGCCGAAATCAGCGGAAGACGAATACGAGGAGGAAGAGGGAGGACGAAGAACGCGGTTCCAAGCTCCGGCCTTCGGTCTCACCAACAGAAGAGTTGCCGTGCCTTCGGTCTTCATCCGAGTCTCGCGGCCATGCGGATTGAACTGAAGGAGGTCCACAAGACATTCGGCGGTGTTCGGGCGCTGCGCGGCGTCTCCCTGGAGTTTGTCCCCGGCGACATCGTCGCTGTGCTGGGCGTCAACGGCGCGGGCAAGACCACGCTGCTGCGCACCCTGGCCGGTGTGGTCGCCCCCGACCGCGGAGACGTCGCCTTCGACGGCGACTCGTTCCGGCTCGACCGGCTGGACCAGCGGCAGAGGCTCTGGTTCCTGCCCGACTTCCCGCCGCTCTTCGACGAGGAGCCGATGCTGGAAAACTTCTCCCTGATCCTCCGCTGCTTCGGTGCCGACCGGGTGGGTGTCGAGCAAACGGTGGCCCGCCTGCTCACGGACCTGGACCTGCTGGGCAAGGCGCATCTCCACGTGGCCCGCCTCTCGCGCGGCCAACGTTACAAGACCGCGCTCGTCGCGCTCGTCGCCGCCGATCCCGAGCTGTGGCTGCTGGACGAACCCTACGCATCCGGCATCGATCCCGTGGGCCAGATGGTGCTCCAGCGCGAGATCCGCGCCGCGGCGGCGGAACGGGGGCGGACCATTCTCTTCACCACCCAGTTCCTGGAGGCTGCCACCAAGCTGGCGAACCGCGTGGTCGTGTTGCAGGACGGCGAGGTGCGGCTGGATGCACGGATGGCGGATCTGCCGCCCGCCGGAGAACGCGGCTCCTTGGAATCGCTGTTCGAAGCCTTCGCCACCCAGCCATGAAGGACGATCCATTGCGCGGAACCCGCGAGCTGCGGCGGAGATTGGCCCGCCGCGTCCGAGATCAGCTCGAGAAGATCCCGTCCGCCGCAGCCGAATGGCGCCGCACGCTGAAGAGCTCCCTCAATCTGAGGATTGGCGCCCGCCTGACCAAGCTCTTGGGGTGGCTTTTGATGGGGCTCCTGATCGCCCTGTTCGGATATTCCCTTCTCGGAGAGAAAAGCCAGGTGCGGGAAGCCGGCCGGCTCGGGGTGATCACGTGGATGCTC
>CBFGQE010000298.1:0-4559 GCA_965650815.1 uncultured bacterium | reverse complement strand
TCCGCGCCGGAGATGACCACGGTGTCGAACCCGAAGAGGAAGCCCGCCAGCGCGGAGACCAACGACCAGTAGAAGATGCGGGAGTTCATGGGGCGAGTCGGATGGTTTCAGCGCAGGGCCGACGTATCGAAAGGGGGTGTTTCCGAGGGAGTGCGGTAGGGCGATGGCTCCGGCCGAGCCGCCGTGGGACGCGCTGACGACGGGACCGCCGCTCTGGCGACTCCTTGGCGTTCGGGAGTTGCCGGTGTCGCCGTCGGAAAACGGAGTCCGCCCCGAGGCGGCTCGGCCGGAGCCATCGCCCTACCGCTTGCAGCCGTTTCATGGGCCTGCGCTCGGCTTCGTCGCCGGCTGGCATTCCTCCGGGATGCGTCGCGTTATGTCGCCGGAATCCGGAGGTCTCCATTTCATTCCGACCTTCGGCTACCGTCTGGAAACCCTCCGGGTTTCGGGAGCGGAAACATGGAGACACAACGGTCCATGACTGGGTGTCGGCGGGCATGGAAAAAGAGGATGCGAAACGCTCCGGGCTGTCAGGAGCGAATTCATCGTGCGAATCCAAATCAGCTAAGACAGCTTCTGAAGCTGTCAGCATGGATCCCACCTCGAAGCATCGCCGTTTGTCCGCCGCCCTGCGGGAGGAAATCACCTCGGGCCGCTACGCCGCCGGGGCGCGTCTGCCGAGCGAACCGCAGTTGGTCGAACGCTTCGGCGTGTCGCGGCCGACCGTCGCGCGGGCGCTGCTCGACTTGCAGAACGAGGGTTTGATCGAACGCCGCGCCGGTTCCGGCACCTATGTGCGGGCGTCCCGGGCGGAGGCCGGCTCGGGTTCCACCCGGCAGCTCGGATTGCTGATTCCCGGATTGGACACCACGGAGATCTTCCAGCTGATCTGCGGCGAACTGGCCAGCCTGGCGCGGGTGCAGGAATACAGCCTCCTCTGGGGCGGCTCGACGCATCCCCGGCACGACTCCGACGCCAGCCTCGAACACGCCGAGGAGCTCTGCGAGCAGTTCATCGAACGACGGGTCAGCGGCGTCTTCTTCGCGCCCTACGAGCTGATGCCGCAGCAGGAGACGACCAACGCCCGCTTGGCCGACGCTCTGCGCCGCGCGGGCATTCCAGTCGTGCTGCTCGACCGCGATATGCGGCCCTTTCCCAGCCGGAGCGACTTCGATGTGGTGGGCCTGGACAACGTAGCCGCCGGCTATCTGCTGGCCGAGCACCTGATCAAGCTGGGCTGCGAACGGCTGCGCTTTGTGAAACGCCCTCACTCCGCGCCGACGGTGGACGCGCGGGTCGCCGGCGTGCGCGAGGCGCTGGTGCGGCATCGGCTGGGCAACGAGCCCGGTTGGCTGTGCGAAGGCGATCCGGCGGACGTGAAGTTCGTGCGGAAGCTCGCCGCCGGAAAACTGGCCGACGCCTTCCTCTGCGCCAACGACGACACGGCCGCGTTGCTCATGCGGACCTTGGAACAATGTGGACTGAAGGTGCCGCGCGACGTGCGCGTGGTGGGCTTCGACGACGCCAAACACGCCAAGCTCGTGACCCCGGCGCTGACGACGATCCACCAGCCCTGCCGCGACATCGCGGTCATCGCCTTCCGCTGCATGATGGAACGGATCGTCGATCCAACCCTGCCTGCGCGGAACGTGGCGCTCACGCCGCGCCTCGTCGTGCGCGAGTCCTGCGGGGCCTACGCCGGAAGGACGACTGGGAATTGACCGCAGAACACGCGGAGCACGCAGAAGGAGAATCGGGCGATGTGGTCGGACGGAGCGCAGACGGTTAAATCCGAAAGTCCGCGTCCGAGGGATGATGGCTCGCTTTGGGGGCTACGGCGGTTCTTGCCCGTTTCTGCCCGTCCCGTTTTCGACGGGTTCCCTGTCTTTCAGGCCGTCTTCGCGGACATGACCGCCCGATTACCGCACCGCCCTCGTTGCCGGATACAGCGCTTTGAGACGGAGGCCGCCCGGGCCAGCGGGACGTTCGCGCTACGAGCCACACTTGGCGGCGAGCTTCCGTTCGCCGCTACGGAGCAAAAAAAGCCCCGGGAAGTGTCTCCGGGGCTTGGCGGGAGGTGGAGGCGCTCAGTCCTGCTTGTCGAGGGAGCGGATCTTGATGCTGCGGAAGGCGACCTTGCCGTGGTCGCCCTGGAGGACGATGGCGCCTTTGCTGGCCTTCGCGAAATTCGGCATCCGGCCAAACTTGCTCTTGGCCACGCGGTCCCGGAAGTCGTCGCTGTTCATCACGTAGTCGAAGTATTTCACCCCGTTGACGAAGTGCTCGCACTTCTCCGGGGAGATGACGATGCGCAGGTGGTTCCACTCGCCGACGGGCTTGGTGGCGTCGAGCGGCAGGCCGGTCTTGGGATCGATCTCGGGCTTGTAGAGACCGTAGAGCCAGCCGGTGCGCTGCGGGTCCTTGGCCTTGGCGTTGTCCGTCAGTTGGATCTCGGGGCCGGTGGCCCAGGCGTAGCCCTCGATCGGCTGGACGTGGAACATGATGCCGGAGTTGCCGGCCTCGGAGATGTTGTATTCCAGCTCCAGTTCGAAGGCGGAGAACTCCTCCGTGGTGCTCAGGTCGCCGGCGTGGTGGGGATCGACGCAGGCGATGGTGCCGTCCTCGATCTGCCAGCCGACCTGCACGCCCTTCTTCCGGTAGTTCTGCCAGCCGTTGAAGGTCTCGCCGTTGAAGAGAAGCTTCCAACCGGCGGCCTTCTGCTCGTCGGTCAAGGTGTTGATGCCGGTGGCGCGCTGGGTCTCGATCAGCTTCGCGATGCGGTCCTCGTGGAACTTCTTCCATTCCGCGCCCAGCTCCTCGGAGGTCTTGCCCGTGGCGTCCTTCCAGACGGCCTCGCTGTAGGCGCCTTTGCGGGCGGCGGCGTTGAGCTTCACCACGAGGTCCTTGTCCTTGGTGCGGACGGCCCAGTCGAGGAAGTTGCCGGAGATGCGGTAGCTGGAGTTGTAGCGGGCGTTGGCGATGTTGCGGCGGGTGATCTCCGCGCCGCGGGATTCGGGTTCGTAGAGGAACCAGCGGATGTAGTCGGGAATGCCCTCGGTGAGCCAGCCGGGCATGCGCTGGGCGTTCGGGGCGTCGCGACGGGTGCGGCCGTAGCGCTGGACGACGTGGACCATCTCGTGGACGACGGAGCCGACGGCTTCGCCTTCCAGCTCGTTGCGGAACCACGGGATGTTGCAGTTGATGTTGCCGCCGCTGGCCGAAGCGGGCGTGCCGCCCATGTCGTCGCGGAAACGGAGCACGATGTTCGTGTAGGGTTCGAAGCCTTCGCTCGGCAGCATCTCGACCAGCTTGGGATACCATTCGCTGACGACGGGCACGAGGTGCTTCTCGGCCCAGGCGGTCAGGTCGGGGGACTTGGTGGTGTCGATGGTGGCGTGGTATTTGCCGCCGCCGAAGTCGAAGCTGTGCAGCCCGCTCTGCTCCGGCTCGGCCGGCTCCTTGCCCACGGACGCGAGGTCGATGACATCGATCTCGCTGAGGAAGGTTTGTCCGAACTGGTCGGCCTCGTCCGTGCGGGAGACGTCGAAGAGCAGGTAGCGGAACTTGCCGAGAGCCCCGGCCGTGTCGGTGATGCTGACGGCGTGCTGGCCGCCCTTCTCCGGGGCCTTGGTCGTGTCCACCTTGGCCAGCGCCTTCCAACCGGCGCTCTCGGGCGAACCGGTGGGCTTGGCCTCGAAGCCGGTTGCCGTGCCGTCGCTGGCATAGACGGTGTAGAGCTGCGGCCCGCGCCCGCCGGGATGCCAGGAATAGGTGCGGATCTCGCCGACCTCGACGGTCTTGCCGAGATCGAGCTGGATGCGGCCGCCTTTGGAGCCGGCGGCGAAGAAGAAGTTTTCCTGCGGCTGGTCGGCGTCGGACGGCAGGCGTCCGTCGATCAGCTTGGTGAGATCGCCGCCGTTACCGTCGCGTTCGCCGGTGACGAGCGAAACCGTGGCGCCGGTGGCGGCGTCGGTCTTGGCCGGACGGGGCACGTTCTTGAACCGGAAGGTCCAGGAGGTGTTCTCGTTGGGGTTGTGGTCGGCGACGACGCGGACCTCCGCCGGGGCGGAGGAGACCGCGAGCGCGAGCGACGCGCCGAGGAGCAGGCTAGCCTTGGAATTCATGGAGTGAGCCATCTTGGGGCACAGGGAACCTAGACGCGGGCGGAGAGCCGCTTCTTCGCCAAACTGCCTGTCGGGTTTCCAGAAGAGGAACCAGGAGTCCGTAGCGGCGAACGGAAAGGAGTTTCAGTTGAGGGGACGAAGCGAGAAGGGACGGCAACCTTTGAACTGTTCCATCAAATCACAACCCAAGCGCTTGATTGGTATTCTGCGGAACTTAGTCGGGAACTCCGGTCATTCGCTGGGCGAAGATTGGACGGCCTTGGTTGGAGGCTGGGTTTTCCGGAGTTCGTAGCGGGGCTGCCCTTTCTCGGCAACGGCTTCAAAGCTCTTCGGCGCTTCTGCAGGATCGTCCCCGATCTGCGCGATGGTCAGTTTTCCGTCCTCGATCTTGAAGATGGCGGAAACTTCCTGGCCGATGCTGTCGGCTTGGGAGGG
>CBFGQE010000297.1:0-4566 GCA_965650815.1 uncultured bacterium | reverse complement strand
GATTTCCCATGATCGACCCCAACCTCCGCCGCCATCTCGATCCGGTCCTCCGGCGCGTGCGCCAGGCGCGTTTCCTGCGACGCCTGACGTTGTTCTGGTTGGCGTTGGCGGGGGGCGGGCTGGTGGCGCTCGGCATCGAGGCGCTGCTGGGCGTCAGCCTCAATGTGCTGGTGCCGGTGCTCCTGTTGGTCGGCGTTTTCGGCCTGGTCTATCTCGCGCTCAGCACGCAGCTGTGGACGCCGGATCTGCGCGAGATCGCGCGGCGCGTCGAGCGGGCCAATCCGGAGCTGAATTCCCTCCTGCTCACCGCCGTGGAGCAGAAGCCCGATCCTGCCACGGGCCAATTCTCCTTCCTCCAGCTCCGGCTGATCCGCGAGGCGGTCACCGCCGCGATGCACCACGACTGGTCGAGGTCGGTCACGAGCCGTTCGCTCAATGTCTGGCGGATGTCGCAGTTCGGCGCGCTGGGCGTGGCGTTGATCTGCGTCTGGATGCTCTATCTGAACACGCCGGTCCGGGTGCCGGCCGGAAAACTGGTCGCCTTGGTCCGGGGCATCGAGGTGACGCCGGGCGACGTGCGGCTGGAGAAGGGTTCGAGCCTCGTCGTCCTGGTGCGGTTCGGCGGCTCGGTGCCGCCCGAGGCCACGCTGGTCTTCCAGTCCGGGGCCGAGACGCGGCGCGTCCCGCTCTCCCGGAACCTGAGCGATCCCGTCTTCGGCGGCACGATCCCCGAGGTGAAGGAGGACGCGGTCTATCGGATCGAATATCGCGGCAAGGCGACGGAGGACTTCCGCGTCACGACCTACGAGCACCCGCGGCTGAACCGGTCCGACGCCGAGATCCGTTTCCCCGCCTACACGCGGCTGGGCGAAAAGCAGGTGCCCGACACGCGCCGTGTCAGCGCGGTGGAGGGTTCCGCGATCAACCTCGACTTGCTCCTGAACAAGCCGGTCCGGACCGCGCAGCTCCTGGGCCGCGACGGCTCGGTGGTGGAGCTGGTCGCCGCGACCAACCGCGCGGCCGCGATGCTGGCGAACTTCCCGCTGGCGCAGTCGCAGACCTACGAGCTGCACCTGGTGGACGCGGACGGGTTGACGAACAAGATGCCCGCGCAGTTCGTCTTCGAGGCGCTGCCGAACCGTCCGCCGCAGACCAAGTGGCTTTCGCCGAAGGGCGACCAGCGGCCGTCGGCCCTGCAGGAGATCGTTTTTTCGGCCGAGTCGCAGGACGACTTCGGCCTGATGGGCTACGGCTTCAGCTTCGACCTGCCCGACGGCACGCGGCGCGAGGTGCGGTTGGCGGGGACGAACGCCGCTCCGGCCGAAGCGGTGGCGGTGCTGGCCTTGCCGGTGGTGGCCGGGGTGAACGAGAAGCGGACGTTCTCCGCGCCGCTGTCGCTGGAGAAGGAAGGCGCCGTGCCGAACGACCTGCTGTCGTGGTTCGTCTGGGCGGAGGACATCGGGCCGGACGGATTGATCCGCCGCACGGATGGCGACCTGTTTTTCGGCGAGGTGCGGCCTTTCGAGGAGATTTTCCGTCAGGCTCCGCCGCAGGACGGGCAACAACAGCAACAGCAGCAGGGCCAGCAGCAGGGCAGTCCCGCGACGCGGCTCGCCGAACTCCAGAAGCAGATCATCAACGCCACCTGGAAGCTGATCCGCGAGGAATCGGGCGGGCGCGGCTCGAAGAGCTACGGAACCAACGCGGCCCTCGTCCTCGAATCCCAGGAACAGGCCCGCGTCCAGGCCGACGAAATCCCCGTGCGCCCGAACGATCCGGCACAGGAGCGCCTCGCGCAGACCGTGCGGGACCGGATGGACGAAGCGGTGAACCAGCTCGAAGCCGCGCTGTCCGATCCGGCCAAGCTGTCCGCGGCCTTGACCGCGGAACGCGCCGCCTACGAGGCGTTGCTGAAGCTCTCCCCGCGCGAGACCTCGGTGACACGTGGCCAGGGCGGCGGCGGTGGCGGTGGCGGCGGACGCAGCCAGGAGCAGCTCGACGAGCTGGAGCTCGACCAGTCGGAGAACCGCTACGAGACGCGGTCCCAGGCCCAGCCGCAGCGTTCCGCCGAGCAACAGGCGCAGCTCGATCTCCTGAACCAGTTGAAGGAACTGGCCGAACGCCAGCAGGACATCAATGAGCGGCTCCAGGAGATGCAGAACGCGCTGGCCGCCGCCGAGACCGAGGCGGAGCGGGAGGAAGCCCGGCGGGAATTGAAGCGGCTCCAAGAGGAGCAGCGGCAGCTTTTGGCCGACGCCGACGAGGCGCGCCAGCAAACGGAGCAGTCCCGGCAGTCCGACCAGTTCTCCCAGGAACGGCGGCAGCTCGAACAGACGCGCGAGGACATGCAGCGGGCCTCCGAGGCACTCGATCAGGGCGAGGTTTCCCGCGCGCTTTCCTCCGGCACCCGCGCCGAGCGCCAACTGGAGGAGACGCGCGACGAGCTGCGGCGGCGTTCCGCCGGGCAGTTCGCCGAGGAGATGCGCGAGATGCGTTCCGAGGCGCGCGAGCTGGCCGAGAACCAGCGGAAGCTGACCGACGAACTGGAAAACGAAACCAGCCGTCCACGCACGCTGAGCGACGGTCCCGACCGCGAGAAGCTGCTCGCCGATCTCGAGCGCCAGCGTTCGGGCCTGACCAATCTCCTCCAGCAGATGCGCGACGTGACCCGCGACGCCGAGGCGACCGAACCGCTGCTGGCCAAGGGCCTCTACGAGACGCTGCGTCAGCACCGCACCTCGGAGGTGGAGCAGGAGCTGGACTTCGCGCGCCAGTTGATCGACCGGACCTTCACCCGCGAGGCCGCGCAGCTCACCGAGAAGACCGGTCGGAGCTTCGACGCGCTGCGCGAGGGCGTGGAACGCGCCGCCGAGAGCGTGCTGGGCGACGAGGCCGATTCCCTCCGGTTGGCCCAGCAGCAGATCGACGATCTTGCCGAAGCGCTCCGCCAGGAACTGGCCGGTCGGGGCCGGGGCACGAACGAACTGGCCGCAGCCGGAAACGGCGAGCCGGGCCAGCCCCGCAATGGGGAAGGCCAGGGCCAACGCGATCCCGCGCAATCCGGCCAACCCGGACAGGAAGGCCGCGAAGCTGAAACCGGCCAGCAATCCGCCAGCAATGGCCAAGGCCAGCAGCCCGGCCAGAATGGCGAACCCCGCCAGTCCGGACAGCCCTCCGCAGAGGGACAATCGGGCCAGCTCGCCCAAAATGGCCAAGGCCAACAACCGGGGCAGGGCGATCAGCCCGGTCAAGAAGGCCAGCAGGGGCAAGCCGGGCAACAAGGCCAGGGCGGACAGCCGGCCGGCGAGTCCTCCGGCCAGCAACAGGCTTCCAACCAATCAGGCCAGCAGCCCGGTCAGGGCCAGGGGCAACAACCGGGCGAAGCATCGGGAGAATCCCAGCAAGGCCAGGGCGGCCAAGGCGGTCAGGGGGGACGGAACCCGCGTTCGTTGGCGGATCGCAACCAGCGCGGAGGCGGCGAGGGCGGCAACGATTTCCGGAATCTCTTCAACCCGGACCAAGGCGGGGCTGATGGCAACGGCGGCGGCGGCGGTCCCATCACCGGCGATGGCTACCGCGAATTCGTCCGGCGTCTGGGCGAAGTGGAGGAGATGGTCGGCGAACCGCAGCTGCGCGAGGAAATCGCCCGTGTGCGCGACCGGGTGCGCGGCTTCCGCTCCGAGTTCCGCGACCGGGGCGAAGAACCCCGTTGGGACATGGTCGGCGACACCGTGCTGAAGCCGCTGCTCGAAGTCCGGGCCCGCGTGGCCGAGGAATTGGCCAAAAAACAGAACCGAGAAGCCATCGTCCCCATCGACCGCGACCCCGTCCCCGTCCGCTACTCCGAAGCCGTCCGCCAATACTACGAACGCCTGGGGCGGGAGGATTGAGCATTTCCCAATGAAAAGGGCAGGCCGAAGCCTGCCCTTGCGAACTTTCGAGCCGGGGTTTGCCCGCTTACTTCAACGGCGCTCCAAGCTTGTGGATGGTGCCGACGATCTCGGACTCCAGCTCCGCGCCGTTGGCGGCCTTCACCAGATACTTCACCGAGAACTGGTCGGCGGGCACGAGGCCATCGACGATCAAGGTGACGGTCTTGCCGTCGGCGGAGACCTTCGCGCCGGTGACGTCGAGGCGGTCGTGGCCCTGTTTGTCGGGGTTCTTCACGCTGTAGTCGGCGGAGCCGTAGCTGCCGGCGTAGCGGTAATTCCAGAGCTCCACGCCGTAGTTTTCGGCGTCGGCGGCGGACTTGGGATCAAGCGCGTCGCTGAAGGTGATCTGGATGGCGTTGGCGGCGACGTGGGTCTTCACCGGCATGTTCACTGGCTGGCCGGTGTAGCGCACGCGGTAGAAGCCGCCTTCGCGGCTGGCGGAGTTCTGCCAGCCCTTGAGTCCGGCGAGGTAGAGCTGGCCGTCCTTGGGGTTCACGCGGCCGCGCATGATGCCGCTGGCGAACTTGAGGTCGAAGGGCACGAGCGAGGCCTGCACGGTGCCGTCCACGTCGTCCATCATCACGCCGTAGAGGGCGCACTTGCCGTAGCTCATGAAGAGCGGCGCGCCGTTCCA
>CBFGQE010000296.1:0-4568 GCA_965650815.1 uncultured bacterium | reverse complement strand
TCGGACCACGCGGCGGGAATCGTCAGCGTGTCGCGCTTGGTGTGGCCCAGCACGAAGAGCCCGCCTTCGGCCAGCAGCTTAGGCAGATGCGGATCGTCGAGCAGCTTCTGGGCGAAGGACTGGGACTTCTTCCCCACGTTCTTCTCGCCGTAGGGCGGGTCGGCGAGGATGAGGCCGAACTTCTGCCCCGTCTCCGCCATCTGGTGGATGGCCGTGTAGGCGTCCTGCACCCGGAGCTGCAAAGCACCGTCCAGGCCGATGGAGGCCGCGTTGCGGCGGATGAACTCCGCGTGCTTCGCCGACTTCTCCACCACCATCGCCGCCGCGCTGCCCCGGCTCAGGCATTCCAGGCAAAGCGCGCCCGTGCCGCCGAAGAGCTCCAGCACCCGCGCGCCCTCCACGAGATCGCCCAGGCTGCTGAAGATCGCCTGCCGCACCTTGTCCGGCGTCGGTCGCACGCCGAGCCCGTCCGGAACCTTCAAGATGTGGCCGCCTGCCGATCCGCCGATGATGCGCATGGGCTCAGGCTAAGGGCACCGCTTGTCCATCCGCCAGCCCGAGCTGGCCATGGAAAGCCACGGGATCAGTTCGCCGGGATCTTCAGCACCTGCCCGATCTGGAGGCGGTCCGCCCGCAGGCCCGGATTGGCCCGGATGACCGTCTGCACGGCCACACCGTGGCGCTTGGCGATGCTGGAGACCGTGTCGCCCGCCTTTACCTTGTAGGTCCGCACGGTCGCCGTCGGCGCGGGCGTTTCGGTTCTCGGGCGCTGCTGCGTCTCCCGCACCGCGGTCGTGGGCGCCTGCTGCGGCGTCTGCCGGTTTGCGGGAGGGTTGAGGGTGATCGGCAAGGGCGTCTGCTCGTCCACACCCGGCGTGTTGGCCTCGCGGCCAAAGACCGGCGTCTGCGCCGGGAACTGCACCTGCGGGCGGTTCCGGAGCTGGCCCTCCAGCGACTGCACCTGGGCCAGCAACGCATCGACCTGGCCCCGCAGGCGGAAGTTGTCCTGCTTCATCGTTTCCAGCTCGCGCTGGAGGCTCGCCGTCACCGGCGCGATCACCTCGGTGCGGGCCAGATCGCTTTTGCAGGCGCGGATGCGCTCCCGGATGTTGTCCGCCTGAGGGTCCTTCGGACGGATGCGGAGGAACCGCTGGAAATGGTAGATCGCCTCCGCGTAGTCCTGCCGCTTCTGCTCGTTGATCAGCGCCAGCTCCAGATGCGCCGCGCCCGACCGGGGATTGTTCTCCAGCGCGGCCTCGAACTCCTCGATCGCCCCTTGCACGTCCCCCGCCCGCATCCGCTCTTGCCCCGCCATGAAATGCGCGTCCCGCTCCTCCTCCGCCTGGGAAAGGAGCGCCTGCCCGCACCCGACCCACCCCACGGCCAGGCACAGCAACAACACCGATTGGAACCATCGCGACATGCGCCCAAGCTACGGCTCCGCGCCCCGGTTTGTCCACGCGGTGCCCCAAACCATTTGCCAACCCGCGATCCGTGCGGCTATCAAAGGCTGAAATGTCCTCAGTCGCCGAAGAGCTGCGCGGCGCGCGCGAATCCCAGGGCTACTCGGTCCACCAGATGGCCGAGCTGACCAAGATGCGTTCGGACCACATCCGCGCGTTGGAAGAGGGCAACTACGACGTCTTCGTCGCCCCGGTCTATGTGCGCGGCTTCGTCCGCACCTACTCCACCCTGCTCAAGCTCGACACGGGCAGGGTCATGGAGGTGCTCGAAGCCGAACTGAAACAGAGCAAGAAGCACCGCGACGCCCCGCCGCTCACCGACGAACCCCGGGGCGTGCTCGACTGGATCAGCTACCAGCTCAGCCGCGTCGATTGGCGCCTTTGGCTGCCCATCGTTTCCGTGCTGGTCGTCGCCGGCCTCGCCATCTGGATCTACCGTGCGGTGAAGACGCGCCAGGCCGAAGATCCCCTGCGCGACCTCGCCCCCGCCATCTACCAGCCGGCCAAACCCACTGGCTCCGACACCTTGCCCGTTCCCGCCCCGGGCCCGGCCCGTCGCTGAAACCTTCCCCATAGCGCAAGCCTCCGGCTGGCCGTCCCGCAATTGTCCCGGTTGCCGTGGCACCGACATCCCTGTCGGCCACGCCGCGCTCTTGGCCAAGCACGCCCCGGCAAGCGCGACACCTGCGACACGGCCGACGGGCCGAGGCGCTACAGCAGCCAAGCCGCATGTAGCCTTCACCCCGCCTTTTCACCGCGTCCGAACCTCCACGGAACACTTCCCCTTTCTGATCACTGGCTACTGGCTGCTGACTACTGACCACCACAGCCACCCCCATCTGGGGGCATTGGGCTTCGCGCTCCGTTCCGTCATACCGTCCGCCACCGTCACGACACCCAACCCATGCGCGCCCCGCTCCGACTCCGCTTCGGTCCGCCACTAGACGCCTTGCTCCGGCGGACGAATGCCGCGAGCCTCGCCGCCGTCTCTTTCCCCCAGCTCATGCCCACGCTCACCCGCTTCCTACCCGGCCTGCTCCTGCTGCTGGCCGTCGTTGTTGCCCCGCCGCTCCGCGCCGCCGAACCCTTCGAGCTGAAGGACGGCGACCGCGTGCTCTTCATCGGCGACACCTTCTTCGAACGCGAAGTGGACTACGGCTGGATCGAGACCCGCCTGACCGCCGCCTTCCCCGACCGCAACGTCACCTTCCGCAACCTCGGCTGGGCCGGCGACACGCCGCTGGGCCGGGCCCGCGCCAGTTTCGACTGGAACAAACCGGAGACCGAATGGCTCAAGCGCGTGAAGGAACAAGTCGCCTTGGTGAAGCCGACCGTCGCCTTCCTCAGCTACGGAATGACCGCTGCGCTGGAACTGGCCGAGACCAAACCCGAGGAGCAACCGGCGAAGCTGGAGAAGTTTAAGAAGGACCTCGGGTCGTTGATGGACGCCATCGAAGAAGTCAGCGGGCAGAAGGTGAGGTTTGTGTTGGTTTCGCCGCTCGATCCCGAACCAATCAGTGTCAGTGGCGTCGACTGGACCCGCCTCTCTGCGGTGACAAAGCTTGTTTCCGACACTGTCTCGGAAGCCGCGAGTAACCGGGGAGCCGGGTTCGCGGATATTTGGACTCTGACCAACACACGGATCGCCTCCTTGGTGAATCTGCCCCCAAGGGACAATTCCGCAGCTTCGGCTCAAGACTTGCCGAAGCCGACCAAAGACGGAGTGACGCCGACAGACTGGAGACCTTGGGGAAACTTTTTCTTGAGGGCCCTCGGATTGACCAATCTGGGATCGGGAGCGAGTTCCCAACTCTCCTCGTCCACTGGACCGACGCCGAGAGAGATCAAAAAAAGGACGGGAATCGAGACGGAGACCAACTCGATAAAACGACTGGCCAATACGGTCGCGGACCTGTTTGACGACAGCGATGAAGTGTTGACGAAGCTTGCGGATGCCAGAGATCTCCTCCACTCCGCCATCCTCAAAAAGAACGAACTGTTTTTCCACCGCTGGCGGCCGCAAAACTGGACCTATCTCTTCGGCTTCCGCAAACACGAGCAGGGCCAGAACAGCGTGGAGATCCCCAAGTTCGACGCGCTCGTCGCCGAGTGGGACGCCCGCATCGCCAAGCTGCGCGACCTGGACAACCAGGACCCCGCCGCGGTGAAGGAAGTGCGGGAATTGCTGGCCAAAAACTCCGAACTCCCAACTCCGAACTCCCAACTCCGAAACGCCGCCCAGCCCACCCCGACCTTCGACGTCGCCGACGGCTTCGAAGCCTCGCTCTGGGCCGAGAATCCCCTGCTCCACAAACCCATTCAAATGAACTGGGACGCGCGCGGCCGGTTGTGGATAGCGTCGTCCGAGATCTATCCGCAGATCGCGCCCGGCCAACCGGCGGTCGATTCCGTCGTGGTGCTCGAAGACACCGATGGCGATGGCCGCGCGGACAAACACACCGTCTTCGCCTCCGGCCTCGTCATTCCCACCGGCGTGTTGCCCGACAATCGCGGCGGTTGCTACGTGGCCGCCAGCCACCAGCTCCTGCACTTCGCCGATACCGATGGTGATGGCGTTTCAGACGAGAAGACGATCGTCCTCTCCAGCTTCGGCACCGAGGACACCCACCACAATCTCCACACCCTGCGGTGGGGCTACGACGGGCATCTCTACATGAACCAGTCGATCTACACCCACTCGCACATCGAGACGCCGTGGGGCGTGCGCCGGCTGAACAGCGGCGGCATCTGGCGCTTCAATCCCGACACGTGGCGGCTGGAAGTCTTCACCAAGGGCGGCTGCAATCCCTGGGGGCATCACTGGGACCAATACGGCAACTCCTTCTTCACCGACGGCGCGGGTTTCAAGGGCATCTACCACGCGATGGAAGGCGCGACCTACTTCACCTACGCCGACATGCGTCGCGAAGCCGAGAGCATCAGCCCGGGCAACTATCCCAAATTTGCCAGCCTCGAACTCGTCCACAGCCCGGCCTTCCCGGCCGATTGGCAGGGCGACGCCATCACCTGCGACTTCCGCGCCCATCGTGTCGTGCGCTTCAAGCTGAACGAAGTCGGCTCCAGCTATCAGACCCAGGAGATGCC
>CBFGQE010000295.1:0-4602 GCA_965650815.1 uncultured bacterium | reverse complement strand
TCGCCCAAGTTCCTCGCCGGGGAAAGCTACGGCGTCTTCCGCGCCTGCGGTTTGGCCAACCATCTCCAGAACCGCTTCAACCTCTACGTCAACGGCCTCGTGCTCGTCTCCGGCGTGATCGACTTCGACACGCTCCGCTCCGTCGGCCTGAACGACACGCCGTATCTGACCTTCCTGCCGGCGATGACCGCGTCGGCCCACTTCCACCAGAAGCTGCCCGCCGATCTCCAGACCGATTTCCGCAAGGCCGTGAATGAAGCCCGCGAGTTCGTCGCCGGGGACTACGCCCGCGCCTTGTATCTCGGCTCGACGCTGCCCGCCGCCGAACGCACCGCCATCGCCGCGAAGGTCGCGCGCCTGACCGGCCTTTCCGCCGACTATGTCGCCGACCGCAACCTGCGCGTTTCACCGACGGAGTTCCGCAAGGAACTGCTCCGCAGCGAGGGCAAGATCATCGGCCGCTTCGACGCCCGCGTGGTCAGCCGCGACGGCAACGCGGCCGGAGCCGGGCCGGAGTTCGATTCCAGCCATGTGCTCGTCAGCGGCGTCTTTTCCGCCGGGATGAACAGCTACGTGCGCGAAGAGCTGAAGTTCGAGAAGGACCTGCCCTACGAGATCCTGACCAGCGTGCAGCCGTGGAACTTCTCCCGTCGCGACGCCTATGCCAGCACCGCGCCCGACCTGGCCCGCGCCCTGAAGGAAAACCCGCATCTGAAGGTGCTGGTGCAATGCGGCTGGCGCGATCTAGCCACGCCGCCCGACGGCATCCTCCACAGCTTCCGCCAGCTCCGTCTGCCCGAAGAACTCCAGCCGAACATCCGGGTCGAGGAATACGACGCCGGCCACATGTATTATCTGAACCCGGCCGATCTCGCGAAGTCCGCCAAGGACACCCGCGACTTCATCCGCCGGACCCTGGGCGAGTGAGCGGGGCTTTCCGGCCCGGAAGACGCACGCGCCGGAACCTCACCTGGTGCGAGCGGAGAAAATCCCTCCCCCGCGCGAGCAGCGCGGGCCGGGCCCGGCCATACAACACCCGGATGAGCCCATAGACCAGCAGGCCGAAGAACGCCGCGTTCACCACGGAGCCGACCAGGAAGGTCCAGCCCCAGACCAGCTTCTCAGCCGAGCCTTCCGTCACGTCGGAGACATCGTCCACCGGCACTGGCGAGGCCACGAACCAGCTCCCGGCCTTGAAGTTCATGTAGAAGAGCAGCGGCCAGACGAACGTCAGCGTCGCGCCCCCGACCAGCCCGGCCACCGCGTTGCCGCCGAAGAGGCGGGCCACGAAGCCGGAAATGAGCACGCCCGCGCCGAAGGTCGGGAAGAAATTCACGATCAGGCCGAGGGCGAAACCGCGCGCGACCCGTTCGTCCGAATCCCGCACGCGCAGGAAGCGGAGCAGGTGCCGGACAAAGCCGCGTTCGAGATGGAGGGCGGAGCGCAACGACATGGTGCCAAGGACGCCGAGAGTGTCCGCATCGCCCGAATCGGCGCAAGCGGCCACCAACGGTAAAAAAGGCGCGGACCGCCGTCCGCACCTTTCGTGTATCGGTGTTCGACCCGCGTCGGTTAAGGCTTCACCACCCGGTAGAAGCCTGCGCCGGTCGGCGGCGTGAGGTCCGAGTAGGTCGCCTTGCCTTCGGCGTCGGTCGTGACCGTGCCGACGGGGGCCCAAGGGCCGCTGATCGCCGGGGCCCGCTCGATGGTGAGCGTGCGGCTCGGCGCGGCGGTGACATGGAGGTTGAAGGCCTCGCCGTATTCTTCGATCCCGGAGAACGAGATCGGCGCCTCGGGCGCGGCGTCCTGCGTGTAGTAGATGCGCAGGCGGGGACGGTTGCGTTCCTCGACGGATTCCGCCGTGTTCACGCCCCAGCCGTTGCGGGCGGCGGGCCAAGGGAGGAAGGCCCAGCCGTGGTTCGGCTGGCCACCGACCCACGCCTGCACGTCGGTCGTCACGTCGAAGGAGTTGAAGCCACCCTGCACATGCGGCACGAGGCTGGCGGGACCGGCCGCGGTATTGAAGACCGAGGCCGCTTCCACGTCGTCGGCCTGGATGCCGTTGCCCAGCGAGGTCCATGTGTCGGTGTCGCTCCAGGTCTTGAGCATCCGATGGAGCGGGCTGCCCTGACCCATGGAATCGCCGGTCGTGCTGGCGAGGTCGAGGAAGGCCGCGACCACGCGCATTCCGGCGGGAACACGGCCCGCCTGGGCTCCGACGATGTCGTCGAAGCGGAGCAGGATCTGGTGCTCGTTCGTGCCGCCGGCGTCGGCCGCGTCCACGAAGACCACTTCGTCCAACGCGAGCTCCGTGTCGGGCACGTTCTGGCGGATGCGGGTGTCCTTGGTGCCCGCGTAGTCGTTCACGCCTTGGCGGAACGACGCGATGCTGGCCGCATTGGCCGGGAGCCAGACGACCTTCAAGCGGGGGCGCAGCGCCGCGTCGGGCGATTCGCCGGGCGTGATGCCCGTGCCGTCGGTCAGGAAGTCCCAGCCCAGCATGATCCAGCCGTGGTTGGCCGCGCCCGAGGCCCAGGCCTGCACGTCGGCGGTGACGCCGACCGAGACCGTGCCGCTGCCGGAACCGCCCGCTTCAAAGGCAGTGCCCCAGGCGGAGTCGTAATCGTAGCGCACGCTGCTGTCGTCGCGGAAGAATCCGCCGCCAACGCTGTTCCACGTGGCGTTGGTCGCGTCCCATTCCACCAACATGCGGTGGAACGTGCCGCCGTCGCCGGGATTGCGCACGGTAAGCAGCAGCTCGGCCGAGACGATGGTCGCTCCGGCGGGGATCTGGCCCGCGCCGTTGCCGAAGATGTCGGCGAAGCGCATCAGCACCTGGCTGGAGTTCGGCTGGCCGCTGTCCGGCCAGTCGATCAGCAAACCATCACCGGCCGTGCCGGCAGGGAACGCCGTGTCGGGGCTGGCTTCGGAGAGACGGATGTCCGCTTCGCCGAAGTATTCGCCGTAGCCGTGGTCCACGCCTTCCTGGAACTGCGCCACGCGGTAGAACGCGACGCGCACCTGGGTGGTGGCGGAGACGGAACCGCCGTCGCCGTCGAGCAGTTCGAGCGCGAGGCTGCG
The DNA here is from genome assembly GCA_965650815.1 of uncultured bacterium. Classification (GTDB taxonomy): domain Bacteria; phylum Verrucomicrobiota; class Verrucomicrobiia; order Limisphaerales; family CANJSG01; genus CANJSG01. The sequence continues at coordinate 1,521 of CBFGQE010000295.1, read as the reverse complement.
GACCGCGAGGGAAGGCGACGCGCCTTCCGTGCGGAAGGTGATCGCACGCAGAACAGCCTGGGCCGTCGCCGGAGAGGAAGCTGCGTTGAAGCTGACAACCAGCGGAGTCGCGCCGCTGCCCCCGGTGAAGGTTCCGACCGCCACGCCGCCGACGCTGACTTCGTTGCCCGAGACTCCGACCTGGCCGGCGGCCGTGCCCGTGTGGCGGATTTCCAAGCGGTCATTGGCCGTGCCGTTGGTCGCGATCGTGACGGTCAACGAACCGCCGTCGTAGTTGCCGCCATCGGCGTCCGTGATCGTCGCCTGGCCGTTGATGCCCACGGCCGCTCCACCGATGCCGAAGACCGGCGCTTCGGTGCCAAGCACCAGGTGCGGTTCGTTGTCGAGCACCGTGACCGTCACGTCGGCTGGATCGATGGTGGCATAGACCGTGTCGGACGAGGCCAGCGTGACCTCGATCTTGAGCGCCTGGTCGCGGTCGCCCAGCAGATCGTCCACGCCGGTGATCGTGACAGTCTGCGGCGTGTTCCAGTTCGCGGGGGTGAAGGTCAGCGTCGCGGGAGCCACGGTCCCTTGGGCAGGAACGGTGGAGATGGACGAGACAACCACGTTGTTCGTCGGCTGAGTCTTCAGCACCACGGTGAAGGTCGCGGTCGCGCCTTCCAGGACGGAGATCGGCGTGAGCGGCTCGACCGTGACTCCGGCCGTGTCGTCGTCGGCGTTGGTGCCGGAGACGTCGCTGCCGCTCAGCCCAGTGTAGGAGGCGTCGGTGCTGGTCGAAGGACCGACCTTGACGACGAAGGCGCTGTCGCCGTCGTCCACCGGATCGTCCACGCCAGTTACGGTGACGGTCTGCTCCTGGTTCCAGTTCGCCGGGGTGAAGGTGAGCTGCGCGGGAGCCACGGACACTTCGCCCGCCGTAGCCGGAGCAACGGGCACGACGACGTTGGCCGTCGGGGCGGTGTTGAGCCGCACCGTGAAGGTCGTAGTGCCGCCCGCCTCGGTCGTGGCCAGACCGGACACGGGGCTGACGGTGATGCCGCCTTCGTTGTCGGTGTTGGACAGGGCGAGGTTGGCCAAGATGAGCCCGGTGTAGGCCGGATCTTCGCTGGCGGCGGCGAAGGTGATCGCGTAGGCGACCGCGCCGTCCTGCAAGGCGTCGTCCACGCCCGTGACCGTGACGCTCTGCGGCACGTTCCAGTTCTCCGGCGTGAAGGTCAGGGTCGTCGTGGAGAGTGTGCCCTCGCCTTCATCGGTGGAAGCGAGCGTGAGCACCACGTCGTTCGTCGGCGCGATGTCCAGCTCCACGGTGAAGGCGTAGGTGCCGCCCGCCTCGGAGGTCTGGGCCGCCTGCGCGGAGTCCAGCGTGATGCCGGGCGTGGGCGCGGGGATGAAGACGAAGGACGCCACGGGCTCGGTGCCCGGGGTTTCCAGCGGCGGCAACACGCCGGGCAGGTCGCGGGACTCGATGATCCAGCCGTCGCCCGCGTTGTTCGTCTGGTAGGTGACGATGTTGTCGAA
>CBFGQE010000294.1:0-4609 GCA_965650815.1 uncultured bacterium | reverse complement strand
TGGGGATCAGGCTCAAAGTGAAAATGTCGCTCGCGTTTTCATCCGGCGTTCTCGTGGGTGTTTGCATCCGCGTAAGCAGAAGGTGGGCGAGTTCTTCCCGGCGATACCCGGTAGCGGCGAGAGCATTGAGCCAGGAACTTTCATTTGTTGGGATCTGTCCGACCTGAACCGCGAGCCAGAGAGTGGGGCCAGCAGCGGCGGCTTTTTCTCCCCAGCGTCGCACTTGGACGAGCGCCAAGATCGCGTCCGCGTTTGGGGCCGAATTCGTCAGCATCGGAATGAGTGCTGGGAGGGCGCGCGGACCGATGTCCGTGATGAAGTAGCCGGGATAAAAATAATCCACGTCCGCCAGCTCGGGAACCAATGGGAGCGCGGATTCACCGAGTGAATAGAGCGAAAACGAAAGTCGTTCACTGCGGAGCGCACTGGAAGATGCCGCGACGGACCGAGCAGCCGAGATCGATTGCAACAGCGACATCAGCCGGGCTCGAAAACCACTCTTTCGCGGATAGTTGGAACGGAGCCACGGAAAGCTTTCGGCTCCGATCTGGTGGATGGCGTTGCTGGCGAGGATCACGTTCGGCTCATCCCACGGCACCGAGTCCGTCGCCTTCAGTCCGAGGTCGGCCCATTCGCTGATCGTCCTGCCTTGGTAGCGAGGCTCGCGGTTCCAGATCAGCAAAATGGCGACCATCCCAATGGTCAGGGCGGCGATGGAGAGGAGGAGTTTCCCACGGCGTCTCATGCGTCGAAAAGCTTGCCGAAGAGCGGCGTCGTGGCCAGCGGGGATCGGAGGGCACACCACAGGCCGTTCAGGATTGCTGTTAGCTCTGGTCGTCTGGGTCATGCGCCCGGGCAGTCGGATCAGTCCGGCTCTTTTTTGTCTTAAGGGCGACCCTTAGACACCCGATGAAAGAATCGAGACGAGGCATGGCTCTGGGCCGTGTCCGCTTTCTCGGGCAGGACTTTGGGCCTGCAAGACGAAGGCACAACCGGATGTTCCCGCGCGGCGGGCGCTCCGGTTGTGCCTTCGTGCGTTCCAACCCGAACCCTATTTTGGCCATGAAGAACTGGACGATCGGAAGGCTGGTGTTCACCGGCTTCGCGCTGTTGCTGGTGCTGATGCTCGGCATCGGCGTTTTCGCCCACCGCAACCTGCGGCAGATCGACGCGAACGCCGACCGCATCACCGACGATTGCCTGCCGGGCATCGCGACGATCGGCGAGATCGAGGCGCTGAACCGGGCCAACTACCAGTTGACCCTGATGAGCAGCCTCACCTCGGACCCCGACGAGCGCGCCAAGATCGAGGCCCGCACCAAGGCGAACAGCGAGCGCATGGCCGGGCTCTACAGCCAATACGAGGCCACGATCCACCTGCCCGAGGACCGGGCGATGTTCGACCGGATGAAGGCCACGCGCCTGATCTACATCGACGCGCGGAAGGCCTACCTGGCGTCCAGCCGGGATAAGACCTCGGAGGAGGCGTTCCGGCTGCTCGTCGCGCAGGTGGAGCCTACCTACGAGGCGTATGTCCGGGAGATCCAGAACGTGGCGACGTTCAACCGCACCAACAGCGTGACGGCGGGCCTGGGCATCCAGCACGCGGTCCACTACGGCATGACGGCCACGGTGCTCGGTTTCGGCGCGGCGCTGGCCGTCGGCCTGGGAGTGAGCTGGGCGATCGCGCGCGCCGTGCGGCGGCGCTTGCAGGACATCGCCGCGGAGCTGGGCGAAGGGGCGCTCCAGGTGTCCTCGTCCGCCGCCCTTTCCGCCAGCGCCAGCCAGACCCTCGCGGCAGGTGCCAGCCAGCAGGCCGCCTCGCTGGAGGAGACCAGCGCGTCGCTGGAGGAAATGGCCAGCATGACCCGCCGCAACGCGGACAATGCGGGCCACGCCCTCTCCCTCTCCAACCAGACCCGCGCCGCCGCCGAGACCGGCGCGTCCCGGATGCGGGAAATGGTCGAGGCCATGGGCGGCATCAAGGCGGCGAGCGACAACATCGCGAAGATCATCAAGACCATCGACGAGATCGCCTTCCAGACGAACATCCTCGCCCTCAACGCCGCCGTGGAAGCCGCACGTGCGGGCGAAGCCGGGGCCGGCTTCGCCGTGGTCGCGGATGAAGTCCGCAGCCTGGCCCAGCGCAGCGCCAAGGCCGCCCGGGAAACGGCCGACAAGATCGAGGACTCCATCGGCAAGAGCGAACGCGGCGTCGCCATCAGCGGCCAGGTCGCGGCCAGCCTCGCGGAGATCGTCGAAAAGGCGACCCGAGTGGACGGGCTGATCGGCGAGATCGCCTCGGCCTCCAAGGAGCAGAGCCAGGGCATCGGCCAGATCAACACCGCCGTGACCGAGATGGACAAGGTGACGCAGAGCAGCGCCGCCAGCTCGGAGGAGACCGCCAGCGCGGCCGAGGAACTCAACGCCCAGGCCCGGGCCCTGGAGCAGAGCGTGCAGGAACTCCTGGCCCTGGCCGGCGAGACCGCCCGGCGGCCGCATGCCGCAAAGGGATCGACGGAGCCTCAAGTTTCCAGCAGCTTCTCCGACAAGCCCAGCATGCCGTCTCCGCGTCCGACCCGTCCGGTCCGGACCCTGGTCCACGCCGCGCCGCCGCAGAAGGCGACCGTGGGCGCGGATGCGGACGATTTCCGGAATTTCTGAACCCGAGCCGCCAGCCAATCCATGAGCGAACCCTCCACCGCCCCCGAGTCCCACGCGCCCATCGTGCTGGTGGACGACGACGAGTCGCTCCGCGCGGCGATGACGACGATCCTGACCCGTGCCGGCTTCAACATCCATTCCACGGCCGACGGCGAGGAGGCGCTGCGCTTCATCCAGAGGAACCCGGTGAGCCTCGTCATCACGGACCTCATCATGCCGCAGATCGAGGGCATCGAGCTGATCGTCCGCCTGCGCAAGGCCCGTCCCGACCTCAAGATCATCGCCGTTTCCGGCGGCGGCCGCCTCCGGCCGGAAACGTTCCTCGACGCCGCGAAGTCCCTCGGTGCTTGGAAGGTGATGACCAAGCCCTTCTCCACGCCCGACCTCATCGCCGCGATCCGCGAAGCCCTGGGCCAACCGCCCTCAGCCTGACGGAGACGAAGAAGTCATTCCGCAAAAGCAAAAGGGCAGGCCAACCGGCCTGCCCTTTGTGTTTGGTTGAAAGCGTTTCTCCGGCTCACTTCCCCAGGCAGTAGAGCGTCGCGCCGGTGCGGATGAAGATCTCGCCGTTCGAGAGCACGATGGTGGAGCGCAGCGCCTTGTCCGCGTCGTCGCCGAAGTCGGCGGTGTGGAGCTGCTTGAAGCCTTCCTTGCCCGCCTGCACCACGAAGACCTGTCCGGCGTGGTCCATGCAATACACGCGGCCGTCCGCCACCGTGGGCGAGGATTCGAAGACGCTGCGGGATTCAAACCGGCCGTTCCACAGTTCCTTCCCGGTCTTCGGATCGACGGCCAGGAGCATCTTCTTGCCGCCATTCAGGACGTAGAAGACCCCGTCGTGATAGGCGGGCGTGGGCACGTCGGAGGTGATGTCCCGCGCCTCGGTGCTGGACCACGCGATGGCCTTGTCGTCGAGCGTGCCGTGCAGGCCGAGCTTGAGGGCGAAGATGGGCGCGTTCTTCGGTCCGCAACCGAGCACCACGCCTTCCGCCGCGACGGGCGAAGGCACGAGGCGCCAATGGGTGATGCGCTGCGGGTTCCACGTGCCCCAGCGCCAGTATTCCTCGCCGGTTTTGGGATCATGGCCGCTGAGCATGTCTCCGCCGGACACCAAGATCTCGGTGCGGCCGTTGTGGGTGTAGGGAATGGGGGAGGAGAAGGCCTCGCGCGATTCCTGCCGGGCCTCGGTCGGGCGCACGACCTTGAAGAGCTGCTTGCCCGTCTTCGGATCGAGGCCTAGGAGGTAGGAGTCGTTGGAGCGGTCGGTGGCGCCTCGCCCGTTCACGGGCACGTCGCGCTGGAGCACCTGAAGGTATAGGATACCCCCGTGGACGAGCGGACTGCTGGAGAACGTCCATTGGAACGCGAACTGGCCGTAGTCCTTCTCGATGTTCCGCCGCCAGACTTCCTTTCCGTCGAGATCGAAGGCGATGAGATCCGACGTGCCGTAGAAGAAATAGACGCGCTGCCCGTCGGTCGTGGGCGAGGGCGAGGCGAAGTTGCTGCGGTCGTCGCGGCGGAAACCCTGCGCGACGGTCTTGCGCCAGAGTTCCTTGCCGGTCTTGCGGTCGAGGCAGAGTGCCAGCACCGCCTGCGCTTCCTGGTCGGTGGAACTGACGAAAATGCGGTCGCCGAGGATGGCCGGGGTCGCGGCCGAAGGACCGGGCATCGCGGCGGTCCACTTCACGTTCTCGGTTTTGGAGAAGGTTTCGGGCAGTCCCTTGGCGGGCGTGGAGCCGTTGAAGTTCGGCCCGCGCCAATGGGTCCAGTCCTGCGCGAAGGCGGTCTGGGCCGCGAGGACACATCCGGCGAGGAGGGGCAGCGAGGAGCGGAGCAGTGGTTTCATGGGATCAGGTTCCGGGCAGCAGACCATCGGAGCCGACCGACGGCAACCCTGCGGCGTCGCGGAATTGGAGGAGGTTCGCCCCGGAAAAATTCATCCAGC
>CBFGQE010000293.1:0-4638 GCA_965650815.1 uncultured bacterium | reverse complement strand
AGGCACCGCTCGTATCCCAACATTGGCAGCCATGTAGCCATAAATCGCCATTCTCCCCATCACTCCAGAAAGGAGCATGTTTCCACTGGGATCAGTCCCATTTACCGGGTTGGCATGAGCGTAGGTGTATTTGTGGAGAGACGCCGGGTCCTGTTGGTCTCCTTCGTAGGAGTCCATCGTGATGAACCGGCCGGTCTGGGGTTGGTAGTAGCGGGCTTGGGCCCAGTTGGGGGCCAGCAGGAGCACCAATGCCAGCAGGGCGTGGAGGATTCGGGATTTCATGGGGCGGTTCCTTTCAGTTCCTTCTGTTTCAGGGTGGCCAACGTGTCATCCGGCCCGAGGCCGTAATGGGAAAATACAGTTTCGTAGGACTGGCGGATGGCCGAATCGTCCGCAGCCAGGTGCCGGGCGCGCGAAAGGTCCATCCAGGCTTGGCTCCGAGACTTCTCGGGCCGGAACATCCAATGGCCGGATCGCGCGAAGAACAACTGCCCTACGACTTCGTGCCGGGTCAGGTTCCGCAGGTCGCTGCCCTGGAGCTGGTCCCGGGTCATGCCCTCCTGCTCCAGATAGGCATCGTCGTCTTCGGCGATCCAAACCCGGTCCACGGAGGTGGTCTCGATGTTCATCCGTAAGTCCGGCTCTTCCCAGCGGATGAAGTAGTGGCTGCCGATTGCGACCAGATGAACGGGATAACCGAGCCGCTGGCCGATCACGAGGTAGAGCAGCGGCATGGAGACGCAGGTGCCGCGACGGGTCTGGAGCAGTCCGGCCAAGAGGACATGGTTGGCGTCGCCATACAGCGCCTTTCGTTGGGCCGGGGTCAGGTGATTCTGCCGGAACTCTTCCGCATAGGCGAAGCGCAGCTTGAGGACCGCGTTGCAGAAGATCGCGCAGCGGGTTCTGGGAGCATCGGGGTTTTCTCCCCGCGAGCGAGCCACACCCTCCATCCGGGTCATTTCCCGACGGACATGGCCGACCATTTCGTCGAGCTGAGCGAGGTAGGCTTCGCGGGTCAGGCCGGAGAACTGCGGGACATCGGTCGCTACCAGCCAGTTCGCTAAGGCGAGGTCGATGGTTTCGTCCTTGCCCTGGAGCAGCTTCGCCAATTCGGCCTCCGCTGCAGTGACGGGCGGGAACTGGCCGAAAGCGGTTTGACTGGAGGCGGGCGAAGCGGAAGCGGAGTTTTCGGGGCTGGGGGCGGAGACTTGCGTCGGTTGGTCGGCTGCAAGTTCGCGAGGAACCAGCACCCACAGACCAGCGGCTCCGGCCAGCAATAAGAGGCCAATCGCAACCGCAGCGCGACCGCTCCCACGCTTCGATTTCGCAAGTCGGCGTTCGGACGTGGCCGCTCCTCGCTGGTTGATTGGTTTTCTCATGGTTCCCGACCTCCGCGATACGCCCACAGATCAGAAACGGAATGCTCTGAACTGCGGTTGGATGCAACCCAAACCCAAAGGCCGATTCAACCTTGAAATGCTGGGGAGATTAAACAGTTCAAAATCGGGCGTCGCGCAATGTGCGCTTCGCCCCGATTTGTGATCGGCTGAGCTCGGCTCAGAACGCCGGGAACTTGCTCGCGGCGGGCGCGGGCAGGCTCTTGAACTTCTTGGTGAGGTTCGTGAGGGATTCCTCGACGCCCATGCGCTCCAGCGAGCTGGCGCCGACGAAGCCAACGCAGTCGGTGTTCTTGATCACGCGGTCGGCGTCGTCCGGGGTGTTGATCGGGCCGCCGTGGCAGAGGAAGAAGATGTCCTTCCGCACGGTGCGGGCGGCGTCGATGATCTCCTGGGTGCGCTTGAGGGTGTGTTCCCAGCTCACGACCGCGCCGGTGACGCCGATGGAGCCGCCGACGGTGGTGCCGACGTGGGCGATGATGGCGTCGGCGCCGGCCTTGGCCATCTCGATGGCTTCGGCGGGGGAGCCGACATAGACGATGGAGAAGAGGTCCATGCGGCGGGCGAGCGCGACCATTTCATATTCCTTCTTCACGCTCATGCCGGTCTCTTCCAGCACGCCGCGGAAGTGGCCGTCCACGATGGTGTGGGTGGGGAAGTTGTTCACGCCGGAGAAGCCCATTTCCTTCACCTTGCCGAGCCAGTGCCACATGCGGCGTCGGGGGTCGGTAGCGTGGACGCCGCAGATGACTGGGACTTCCTCGACGACGGGGAGCACCTCGTATTCGCCGATCTCCATGGCGATGGCGTTGGCGTCGCCGTAGGCCATCATGCCGGCGGTGGAGCCGTGGCCCATCATGCGGAAGCGGCCGGAATTGTAGATGATGATGAGGTCGGCGCCGCCCTTCTCGATGAACTTGGCGGAGATGCCGGTGCCGGCTCCGGCGGCGATGATGGGCTGGTTCTTCTTGAGCGTCTCGCGGAGGCGTTCGACGACTTCGAGGCGGGTGTAGGGGTTTCCTTTTCCGGTCCAGGGATTGGGCATGGGATCAGTGGGGGTTGGGTTTGGTTAAGAAATGACGGGAGCGAAATGGTCGCGGTTTCTAGGTCTTAATCTTGTTCTTAATCTCAATCTTCATCTGGGAAGGGAGGGATTGAGATGGAGGGAAAGATTAAGATCAGGATTATGATTAAGGGGCGTCTGCGACGCGGAATTCGTGGTCCATGACGATGAAGCGTTCCAGCTTGGGCACGACGAATTGGACGGCGGCCTGGTGGACGGGATGGGGCAGGTAGGCGTCACGGGCGGCGACGCTCTCGAAGGTCATGCACCAGCAGTGGGTGAAGCCGTCGGCGAGGCCTTCGGTGCTGGCGTCAGGACCCCAGGTGAACTCGAGGATGCCGGGGATCTCGCGCTGGAAATTCTCCATCGTCCGCCAGACGGCGGCGATCTCGTCGGGCATGATCTCGGGCTTGAATTTGAAGAAGCCCAGGTGGCGGAGGCGTTTCATCGCGATCAGTTGATTTTGGTGCGGGGCGAATCAACCACGCCGGGCGTTGGCTGGGAACGGGAAGGATGCACCAGCGACCGACATTTTTGCACGTGGGGAGGATTCCAGAATGCTGATGCCGGATACCGGATACCGGATGTCGGATGCCGTCAGTCTTTGGGGCTGGCGGTGTCTGCGGTTTGCTCGAACCAGGCGCGGCAGTCCTGGATGCGGTCGTGGGTGCCGAGGAGGAGGACGTGGTCGCCGCCGAGGATGGTGTCCTTGCCGGCGGGGAGGACGTGGCGTTCCTGGCCGCGGCGGATGCCGCAGACCTGGACGCCGAAGCGGCGGATGAGGTCGAGTTCGAGGAGCGATTTGCCCGCGTGGGCGCTGTCGGCGGGGACGCGGATGGTCTCGTTGGTGAGTTCGCTGAAGGACTGGCCGACGGGGGTGTTGGAGACGGCGCCGGTGAGGATGCGCTCGGCTTCGGCGAGCTGTTCGGGCGTGCCGAGGAGCAGGAGGCGGTCGCCGGGGTAGAGGCGTTCGTCGGCGGAGGGGTTGCTGAGGGTGAAGCCCCGGCGGTCGATCCCGACAATGGAGCAGCCGGTGCGGCGGCGGAGATTGATCTCGCGGATGGCGCGGCCGGCGTGCTCGGTCTGGTCGGGCAGGGTGGCTTCGTCGATGTCGAGGCTCCATTCCTCCGGCCGGTCGAGGATGGAGAGGGACATGCCGGCGGCCTGGGCAGGGCTGGCGGCGGTCTTGAGCTGGACGCCGAGTTCGCGCTCGATGCGGCTGTGCCACTTGACGAGCCGGCCGGAGAAGAAGGTGGCGACGACGCCGAGGAAGACGGCGACGAGGAAGACGCGGCCGGGCGGGGCGCCGGAGACGGGCAGGAGGCCGAGGAGCCAGACCAGCAGGAGGACGATGACGACGCTCTTGAGGCTGGTTTCGACGAGCGGGCGGAGGGTTTCCCTGCGGGGATGCTGGCGGGTGGAGCCGTCGGCGAGGATCATGACGACGGCCTCGACGTTGCGCCACAGGGCGATGAGGGGGCCGAGCAGGACGACGCCGAAGGCGATCCAGAAGACGACCGGCAGGCCGTTGGGGAAGGGCCAGTCGGGAGTGAGCCAGCGTTCGAGGCGGGCATAGACGGGCTTCCAGAAGACGAGGAGCGCGCTGAGGAAGAGCAGGTGCAGGGCGATCTGGGCCAAGCGCGGTCCGACGAAACGCCACATCTGGCTGCTGCTGCCGCGGTCCTGGAGCTTGCCGAGCCAGCTCCGGTAGAAGTCCAGGGCGTCGCGCAGGAACTTCGGCTTCCGGTCGGCCAACCAGTTGGCCCAGGGCTCGGCGCGGCGGGTGACGACGGGCGCGGCGAGGGAGGTGGTCAAGCAGATGCCCACGGCGACGGCGTAGAACGATTCCGGGACGACGCCGGCCGAGACGCCCATCTGCGCCATGATGAAGGAGAACTCGCCGATGGGGGTGAGCGAGAAGCCGGCCCGCAGAGCTTCACGGTCGGAGTTGCCCACGGCCATCAGCCCGACGGCGCAGGCCAACGGGCGGACGACCAGCACGAGCGCGGTGACACCGAGGATGAGCGGCCACGCGGTCGGGAGCAGCTTCACGTCCACGAGCATCCCGATGGCGACGAAGAAGACCGCGCCGAAGATCTGCCGCAGCGCCTCGAAGCCGCGCTCGATCTCCGGCTTGTAGCGGGTGCCGGCGACGATGGCGCCGAGGACGAAGGCGCT
>CBFGQE010000292.1:0-4640 GCA_965650815.1 uncultured bacterium | reverse complement strand
AGATGGTGAACCTCAGCCACGCCCGCGACAAACGCCCCTCCGAACTCTCCGGCGGCATGAGGCAGCGCGTCTCCGTGGCCCGCGCCCTCGCGATGGACCCCGAGGTCCTGCTCTTGGACGAACCTCTCAGCGCGCTCGACGCCCTCACCCGCGCCACGCTCCAGGACGAGATCTCCCGCATCCGCGAGGAGACGCACAAGACCGTCGTCCTCATCACCAACGACCCCGACGAAGGCATCTACCTCGCCGACCGCATCATCCCGCTCACCGCCGGTCCCGGCGCGACGCTCGGCCCTTCGTTCACCGTGGACATCCCGCGTCCGCGCGACCGCAAGGGCATCAACCACGATGCCCACTTCAAGCAGTTGCGGCGCGACGTGACGGAGTTCCTCCTCGGCTCCAAGCAGGACCGCCACGCCACCGTGACCAAGAAGCTCGTCCTGCCCGACATCGAGCCCGAGGACCTTTCCATCCCCCGTTCCATGACGGGCGGACGCCGTTTGCCGAAACGCTCCAGCGAAGTCCGCGAAGAGAAGGTGGGGATCGACGTATGATTTGCGATCTACGATTTGCGATTGGGCGGGCCTTAGCCGTCGCAACCGATCGCATCACATCCTTCTCCAGTCCCTCGCAGCCCAAGCCGCCTGCTCCCCAAGGCGGACCAAATCGTAAATCAAAAAAATAAATCTTAAATTTCCCCGGCCATGAGCGACTACTGCGAGCTTTCCCAACTGACGAAGATCTACCCCACGCCCAAGGGTCCGGCGATCATCGTCAAGGACTTCAACCTGCGGATCAAAAAGGGCGAGTTCGTCACCCTGATCGGCCACTCGGGCTGCGGCAAATCCACCGTGCTCTCCATGCTGGCCGGGCTGAACGACATCACCGATGGCGGCATCATCCTCGCCGGAAAGGAGCTCTCCGGAGCCGGTCCTGATCGCGGCGTCGTCTTCCAGAGCCCGTCGTTGCTGCCGTGGATGACGGCCATGGAGAACGTGATGCTGGGCGTGGACCAGGTCTTCTACACCGCGCCCAAGGAAGAGCGCCGCCAGATCGCTGAATACTACCTCACGGTCGTCGGCCTCGGTGACGCGCTGGACAAGAAGCCCGCCGAGCTTTCCCAGGGCATGAGACAGCGCGTCGGCATCGCCCGCGCCTTCGCGCTCAAGCCCAAGATGCTCCTGCTGGACGAGCCGTTCGGCATGTTGGATTCCCTCACGCGCTACGAGCTGCAGGAGGTGCTGATCCAGCTCTGGCGGAAGAACAAGATCACCGCGCTCATGGTCACGCACGACGTGGACGAGGCGCTCTTCCTCTCCGACCGCATCGTCTGCATGACCGACGGCCCCGAGGCCGAGGTCGGCGACATCATCGAGGTGAATTTCCCCCGCCCCCGCGAACGCAAGGCCGTGATGGAGCATCCGGACTACTATCCGCTCCGCGAACGCCTGATCGAGTTCCTCGAAGTCCACGCCCACCGCAAGCACCGCGCGCCGGCCGCCGAACCCGCGGCCCCTTCCTCGCCCGCTTCCCAAGGATTTGTGCCCCCGCCCGCCCCGTCCGTTGACCCAGATCAATCCCCCAACCCCGCGAAGTCCGAAACTGCCTCCGTATGAAACAACCCTTGCTGACCCTGGCCTCCTCCGCGCTCGTGCTCGGCTCCGCCGTGCCGACGCTGGCCCAATACACGCCCCCGCCGCCCACCCAGCCGTTCCCGGGTTTCATCAACGACTACCTGCGCCGCCAGGATCCCTACTATTCGAACTGGGACATCGGCGGCGCGATCCGCCTCCGCTACGAACTCAAGGAAGGCGGCCTCGGCCTTCCGCCCCTCAACGACTTCCGCGACGCCACCGCCGCGAACGGGAAGAACGACAACGACTACTTCAGCACCAAGGTGCTCGCCCGCGTGGGCTACACCGACAAATGGTGGAGCGCGATGGTCGAGGGCCGCAGCAGCCTCACCTACAGCGACAGTCGCAGCGCCACCGGTGCCGGTCCCGTGCCCGGTCCCGGCGGCGACGGCGGCCCGGAACAGGACGGCCCGGTGGACCTGCACCAGGCCTACTTCACCATCGGCAACCACAAGGAGTTCCCCGTCTCCGTGAAGATCGGCCGCCAGGAGCTGAGCTACGGCGATGAACGCCTCGTCGGTGCCTTTGCCTGGAACAACATCGGCCGCGTCTTCGACGCCGCGAAGGTGCGCTGGCAGAACGCCTGGTTCGCCGCCGAGGCCTTCACCAGCCGCATCGTCCTGCCCGACGACAATTCGTTCAACGGCTGGAACGAGGACAACCTCTTCTCCGGCCTGCACCTCACCTCGAAGAAGATCCCCAAGAACACGACCGAGCTCTACTTCTTCGCCCGTAACGAGGACGTCGGCGTCGCCACGGCCAACGCCGGGACGCCGCCGCCCTTCCAGGTCGGAGCCCCGGCCGCTCGCGACATCTACACGCTCGGCGCGCGCTTCAAGTCGAACCCCGGCGACTTCGGCAACTGGGACTACACGGTCGAAGGGGCCTACCAGTTCGGCGATTGGAAGCAGCTCGCGAACGGAGCAACCACCGATCACCAAGCCTACGCCTTCGTGGCGAATCTCGGCTACACCTTTGCCGACACGGCCGGCACTCCGCGCGTCGCGCTGGAATACGCCTTCGGCTCCGGCGACAGCAATCCGAACGACGGGAAGCACGAGACCTTCGACAACTTGTATCCCACGAACCACAAGTTCTATGGCTACATGGACTTCTTCTCCTGGCAGAACCTGCACGACGTGCGCGCCATCTTCACCATCAAGCCGCACTCCCGTCTCTCCCTCGCGCTGGAAGGCCACCTCTACTGGTTGGCCGACACGGCGGACAATCTCTACAACGTCGGCGGCGTGGCTCGCGGCGGCGGCGCCAATCCCAACGGCTTCGGCCGCAATTCCAACTACGGCGCGTTCGTCGGGTCCGAGATCGATCTCGTCGCCGGATTCGCCGTGAACAAGGTGACGGCCCTCGAAGCCGGCTACGGCCACTTCTTCCCCGGCGACTACGTGGACTCCACCTGGCAGAACGCCGGCGGCTCCACCGGTGCGGATTGGTTCTACATCCAGACCGTCGTCCGGTTCTGAGACCGCTCCACGGGTGGTCGGCGGCAGTGTGCGGCCCCGGCCACCTTTCTCCACTCAACGATGCGGATGAGACCTCACGCGAAGGCCTCGAGGGCCGCAGAGGAAAGAACGATCCCGCCGTTGGACGGGACGGTTTCGACTCGGGTCAAAAGTGGCTCCGCCCGATCAGGGAACCGGGCCTACAAGTTGTAGGCCGGGTGCCCTCACCCGGCGCTCGCTCTCCTTCCCGAAAGCTCGGCGATCCGAACAGCGCGAAGTTTGTCTGAAATCCTTTGCGCCCCTCGCGCCCTTGGCGTGAGACCAATTCTCGCCACCCAACCGGATCTCCGGCCCGCCGGAATCCGGCCAACTTGGGCAAAACAAAACAGCCGGAGACGACGCCTTGCCGTCGGCCGCAACCGATCCGGCAAGACAACGGGAAAGATCGACCCCGCCGTTCCCCCGGCGGGATGCGGGTGAAACCATTCAATGAGCCGTTTTCATTGATCGGATGAAGTCAATGAACGCCACGCAGGCCAATTTGGCACCGGGTTCGCTAAAGACCGCAGCAGGTCCGGTCCGTTCCGCCGTCGTCGCGGAGCCCTCCGCGACGCAGACGTGCGATGAATCTCAGCGAACTGAAAAAATCCGGGCATTGGCCGACCTTGGTCACGGCGTTCCTCTACTTCGACGTCAGCTTCATGATCTGGACGCTGCTGGGGCCGCTGGGCGGCTTCATCAAGGAGGATCTGGCGCTGACCACCCAGCAGGCCTACCTGATGGTCTCCATTCCCAGCCTCTGCGGGGCCTTCCTGCGGATCGCGCTGGGGCTGCTGGTGGACCGGATCGGGGCGAAGAACACGGGGATCATCGCCCAGCTCGTGGTCATCGCCGGGTTGTTGTTCGCCTGGTTGGCGGGGCTGAAGAGCTTCCAGGCGCTGGCGATGATGGGCTTCGTGCTCGGAATCGCCGGGGCGAGCTTCGCGGTGGCTCTGCCGCAGTGCGGCCGCTGGTATCCGCCGCACCTGCAAGGGACGGTCATGGGCCTCGCGGGCGCGGGCAACATCGGCGTGGTGATCGATTCGCTGCTGGCCCCGCGTCTGGCGAAGGCCTACGGCTGGAACGCGGTCTTCGGCTTCGCGCTGATCCCGGCGATCGTCGCGCTGGCCGCCTATCTCATCTACTCCAAGGAAGCGCCGGTGAAGGTGAAGCCCAAGACGCTGGGCGACTACGCCACGCTGATGAAGGACAAGGACACGCACTGGTTCTGCTTCTTCTACACGGTGACGTTCGGCGGCTTCTCGGGACTGGCCTATTCGCTGGTGATGTATTTCGGGGATGTCTATTCCCTCTCCAAGGTCTCGGCCGGGGACTTCGCCGCCGGTTGCATCGCCATCGGTGCCTTGGCCCGTCCGCTGGGCGGAATGATGGCGGACAAGTTCGGCGGCATCCGGACCTTGAACCTCTGCTACGTGGTGGCGGGCCTGACGCTGGCGGCGAGCACGCTGGCGCATTCCATCTGGGCCAGCGCCACGGCCTTCTTCCT
>CBFGQE010000291.1:0-4661 GCA_965650815.1 uncultured bacterium | reverse complement strand
TCAGCGCGGACGGCCGCTACATCGCCTTCCACAGTTGGGCGGACAACATCGTGGCCGGGGACTCGAACGCGAAGCTCGACGTCTTCGTGCGCGACATGAACTCCCAGGCCAACGAGCGCGTCAGCCTCGCGACCGGCGGGGCGCAGGGCAACGGCGACAGCTACTATGGCGTGATCAGCGGGGACGGCCGCTGGGTGGCCTTCAGCTCCCTGGCCTCGAACTTCGCGCCCGCGCCCGCCACCGGGCAGCTCCAGGTGCATCTCTACGACCGGAGCAACGACCAGTTGGCCCTCGTCTCCCGCACGCAGCAGGGAACGGCCATCGCCGCCACGAACATCGTGGAGTCCATCAGCGGAGACGGCCGGTTCGTCCTCTTCTCCTCCGCCTCGGCCGCGCTGTTCCCCGGCTACGGGCCGGAAATGAACCGGCCGTTCCTCTTCGACCGGCTGACCGGGGCCGTCGGTCCGCTGGCGATCAACGCCGCCGGCATCCCGGCGGACGAGGTCGTGGCCTCCCCGCAGATCACGCCCGACGGACGCCGCGTGGTGTTCAGCTCCCAGGCCAACAACCTCGTGCCGGACGACGGCAACAACCTGCTCGACGTCTTCCTGCTGGATCGGGGGACGAACTTCGCGGACCTGCGGCTGCGCGTGTCCGGCGCGACGGATTGGACGGGGCTTGGACAGATCCATCCGCACCTGCCGCAGCGCGCCGCCCAGCCGCTGCCGGGCTCGGGCACGGCATCGTTCGACTTCCAGGTGGTGAACGCAGGACCGGTGGCGACCAGCTTCGTGGTGCGGGCCACGGTCCCGCCGGGCTGGCAGATGACCGTGCTGGCCGGACCGGGCGCGGGCACGAACGCGACGGCGGCGGCGCTCCAGGGCACGCTCTCCACCGGGCGGCTGGCGCTGGGGGCGACCAACGCCTTTGCCCTGCGCCTGGCCCGCACCGACGCCACCGCCGAGGCGGTGGGCGCGGTGCGGATCGACGTGCGCCTGACGGGCGCGACGAACGAGCTCGACGCCGTGGTCGCGGCCGCGACCTGGACGCCGCCGCCGCCGGGCTTGGCCGGGGCCTTCAGCCGCGCCTCCAACGGCGTGCCGGCGCTGCTCGGCATCGAGGTTCCGTCGCTGAGCGCCGACGGGTTGCGGGTCGCCTTCTCCTCCTCGTCGGCCAACCTCGTGTCGGCGGACGACAATGTCTGTGCGGACGTGTTCGTGGTGGACCGGCCGAGCGGCGCGATCCGCGCGGCCAGCGCCAACATCGGCGGAACCCTCGGCAACGGCCCGAGCCTTTATCCCTCCCTCAGCCGGGACGGCCGCCATGTGGCCTTCGAGTCGCAAGCCGACAACCTCGTCGCGGGAGACGCCAACGGGAGGAGGGACATCCTCGTGAAGGACCTGGTGGGCGGCTCGATCCAGCTCGCCAGCGCCGGGGCGAACGGCCAACAGGCCAACCGGGGCAGCCGCCGCGCTTCTCTCGGCGCCGACGGCCGCTACGTGCTCTTCGAGAGCATTGCCTCGAACCTCGTGGCCGGGGACACGAACGGCATGGTCGATGTCTTCCTCAAGGATCTCCAGACCTCGGCCATCGAGTGCGTCAGCCGGGGCCCGGGCGGCGAGTGGGGCGGCGCGGCGAGCACCCCGCTCCAGATGACGCCGGACGCCCGCTTCGTCCTCTTCGCGAGCCACGCGAGCAATCTCGGCTTCACGGACACCAACCGGTTCCCCGACGTCTTCCTCCGCGACCGGCAGACCGGCACGGTGGAGCTGCTCGGCACCGGGCCCGGCGGCGCGGCCGGGCCCGATCCCGGCCTGGCCGCGACCATGAGCGACGACGGCCGCCACGTGCTGCTGATCAGCGAGGAGACGGGCCCGGTGGACACCGGCGCGACGCGGCTCCTCTACATCGACCGCGCCACGGGGCAGCGCACCGCGCTGGACGGGGACGCGCTGGGCTTGCCCGCCGGCCTGCAGCCGCTCTCGGCCCGCATCGCTCCCGACGGCCGCTGGATCGCGGTCCACGCGGCCCCGGCCTGCGGCTCCGCCCAGACCAACCGCGCGCGGCAGATCTTCCTCTCCGACCGCCAGACCGGCGCGCTGCTGCCCGTCACCCGCACGCGCGACGGCCGGTCGGCCGAGCGGGACGGGTTCTCCACCGCCTTCGCGGGCGGCGGCCGCCATCTCGCCTTCGTCTCCGCCTCGGAGCGGTTGCTGGGCGAGCCCGGCCAAGGCGCGGACCAGGTCTTCGTCTTCGACCGTGCCAACCTCCAGCCGGACGCCTTCGTGCGGCGCGAACAGCAGTCGGTCTGGCGCGGCGTCGGCGTCGAGGGCGCGACGAACATCGTGCTGGAACAGCCGGTGCCGTTGAACGCGCCCCGCACCTTCCTGCTCGCGGTGACGAACCTGTCGGAGTTCGGCGGCCCCGTCCGGCTCACCGCGCCGACGGGCGACGGCGTGAACTGGACGGCGCGCTACTACGCCGACAGCGCCGGCGGCGCGGAGATCACGGCGTCGATCGCGGGCGGCTGGGACCACGATCCCGGCGCCTCCCCGCTGGAGCTGCGCGTGCGCGTCGTCGTCACCGTGCTGACCGGCAACGATCTCCCACCCCTCACCGTCCACGTGGCATCCGTGCCGTTCCCGTTCCTGGCCGAACGCCTCACGCTGGGCCTCGCGCCCGATTCGGACAACGACGGCCTGCCCGATCCGTGGGAACGCACCACCTTCGGCGACCTGCTCACGGCCCACCCGGCCTCCGACTTCGACCTGGATGGCGCGGGAGACGTCGCCGAGTTCTACGCGGGCACGAACCCGAAGTCGGAAGCCTCGCTGTTGAGCCTCGGCGCGGCCCGCGTGGTCGGGCAGACCTTCTCCCTCGTCCTGAGCAACGCCCAGCCCGGCCGCTACTACACGCTGGAGAGCACGACGGACCTGAACACCGGCTTCACCCCGCGCAGCCCGGAGTTCAAGGGCTTCGGCCTGCCCCTCGTCTTCCAGCAGGTCATGGCCCCGGCGGAAACCAACCTCCTGCTCCGCGTGAAGGCCGAACTGCCCTGAACGGTCCCTCCCGGCACAGCTTTCCGCTTGGCCGCCGCAGCCGTGCCGACGAATGATTCGCCCATGACTTCAGCGCCGACCGATTCGCCTCCCTGGGACGTGGTCGTCATCGGCGGCGCGTTGGCCGGCGCTTCCTCCGCGCTGCTTCTCCGCCGCGCCCGCCCCGATCTCCGCGTGCTCGTGCTGGAGAAGTCCACCCGCTTCACCCGCCGCGTCGGCGAGGCCACGGTGGAGATCAGCGGCTTCTTTCTCGGCCGCGTGCTCGGCCTCACCCGCCATCTCAACGAGCACCATCTGGTGAAGCAGGGCATGCGCTTCTGGTTCGCCAACACCGCGACCGGCGACCTCTCGCAATGCAGCGAGATCGGTGGCCGTTACCAGGCGCGCCTGCCGTCCTATCAGCTCGACCGCGCAGTGGTGGATGAGGAGGTGCTCGTCCGCGCCGCCGCCGCCGGGGCCGAAGTCCGGCGCGGAGCCAAGGTGCGGTCCGTGCGGCTTCAACCGGGCGGCACACAGGAAATTTCCTTCGAGCACGACGGCGCGCTTCAAACCGCGCGCGCCCGCTGGGTGGTCGATGCTTCCGGCTTCGCCGCCTTGCTTTCCCGGCAGGAAGGCTGGTTCCGCGCGAACACCGCGCATCCCACCAGCGCCGTCTGGGCACGTTGGCGCGATGTCGGCGATCTCGATGGCTTGGACCTCGCGACGAAATATCCCGCCTGGGCCGCCGCTCCTTTCGGCATTCGCGGCACCGCCACCAACCATCTCGTCGGCGATGGCTGGTGGGCGTGGATCATTCCGCTCAAGGGCGGCGACGTCAGCGTGGGCGTAGTCTATGACCAGCGCCGCGTGGAGTTCCCCAAAGACGGCGCGCTCGGCGACCGCTTGAAGAGCTTCCTCTGCGCCCATCCCGCCGGGCGTGAACTTTTGGCCGACGCCACCTGCATCGAAGGCGACGTTCTCTCCCGCGCCAATCTTCCCTACAGCAGCGACCGCTATTTCGGAGACGGCTTCGCGCTCGTGGGCGATGCCGGGGCGTTCCTCGATCCCTTCTACAGCCCGGGCATGGATTGGCTCAGCTTCACCGTCAGCACCGGCGTGCGGATGATCCTGGAGGAACGCGCCGGACGTTCCCCCGCGCCTTTGATCGAACGCGGCAACCGCGACTTCACCCGCGCCTATGACCGCTGGTTCGCCGCCATCTATCGCGACAAATACGACTACATGGGCGACTACGAACTGATGCGCGCCGCCTTCCGGCTCGATCTCGGGCTCTACTACCTCGGCATCGTTTCCCAGCCCTTCAAGCGCGGCGCATCGGCCCTGACCGAACCCGTCTTCTGCACGCCGCCCTCCGTGCCCGTCTTCCATCTCATGCGCACCTACAACCGCCGCTTCGCCGCCATCGCGCGGCACCGGCGCGTGCGCGGCACCTTCGGCCGGGCCAATAACGGACAACGTTTCTTCCTCTCCGGCTTCACCCTCGAACCCTCCAGCGGCTGGCCTGTGCTGAAGGCGCTGGGTGCTTGGCTGAAGCTGGAACTGACCGAAGGCTGGCGCACCTGGAACCGCACCGATCAACGTCCCGCAGCCGTTTCCGCCCCC
>CBFGQE010000290.1:0-4667 GCA_965650815.1 uncultured bacterium | reverse complement strand
TCATCATCGGCGAACACTGCATGGTCGGCGTCGGGCAGTTCCCGAAATTCCGCGATCAGGCCTACGCCGTGCAGGAGGGCAACGACGCTTCCACGCTGGGCAAGCTCTACCTGCTCCCCACCGCCGAAGCCCCCGTGGCCAACATCCACCGCGAAGAACTCCTCGCGGAGGGCCAGCTTCCGATTCGCTACGTGGCCTACTCCCCGTGCTTCCGCGCCGAAGCCGGTGCGGCCGGACTCGGCACCCGCGGCATGATCCGCGTCCACCAGTTCGACAAGGTGGAGCTGATCAAGATCGTGCGCCCCGAAGACGGCTACGCGGAACTGGAAGCGATGGTCGGCAACGCGGAGAAGGTTCTCCAGCTCCTCGGCCTTCACTACAAGGTCATCAACCTCTGCACCGGCGACATGGGCTTCGCCAGCGCCAAGACCTACGACATCGAAGTCTGGGCTCCCGGCCAAAACCAGTATCTCGAAGTCTCCAGCTGCTCGAACTGCGAGGACTTCCAGTCGCGCCGCATGAACATGCGCTACAAGCGAGACACCGACGGCCAGAACGTGCTCCCGCACATCCTCAACGGCTCCGGCACCGCCTTGGCCCGCCTCTTCGTCGCCCTCGTGGAAACCCACCAGCAACCCGACGGCTCCATCCAGATCCCGAAGCCGCTCCAGCCGTATCTGAAGGCGGAGAGGATTGGCTGAGCCAGATCGCCGAAAATGGCAATCGCTGTTCTAGCCAAAACTTCTGTGGGTCCGATGCATCGGCTTCACATCGCACTGATGCCGATCGCATCCTTGGTTCTTTTGGCCTTACCAGTGGGAATTGTGATTTCGACCACAAACTGGAGACCTGCACCATCAACCTTCTGGATTTGTTGGGCAGCTCTTTCCGTGCTGCTACTTGCGTGGGGAATCCTGAAGGACCCAGAATTGCTAAACTTCACTCTGACAGACCAGGATCTACGTCGCGGGAAAAGAGCTGTTAAAGTCGTGTTTCGCTTCGACGAGATTGAGGAAATCGTTGTCGGCTGGAAGGCCCAGTTTCCTTGGTATCTCGGGTGGATGAAATACCATCCGTCTAGTCGAGTCGCATTAGACATCCGCAGTGAGACGATTCTGGTAAGGCTGAGCGATGGCCAACGGTTTCCGCTCAATCTAGCAACAGGTCAGTTCCAAAACGGACTTCACCTAATGCGGAAGTTCATAGAACTGAACACGGCGAAAATCGTTCCTCGAGAAACCTATTCCGCCAAGGAATTGGAGCGTCTCAAACGCGTGGATCTGAATCGGATTTTTTCGGTATGAGAACCTCCTTTGGGACAAAACGATTGCCGTAGCCCATGAAAATCCTCCTCGCCACGAGTGAACTGCATCCGTTCTCCAAGACCGGCGGGCTGGCCGACATGGTCGGCGCGCTGGCCAAGTTCCTCGCCAAGGCGGGCCACACCGTGGGCGTCGTCACCCCGCTCTACGGCGCGGCCAAGGTGGACCGCTCCCTCCTCCAGCCCATGGATTGGCGGCTCGACCTGCCCGTCGGGCGCAGCGTCGTCCACGGCACGGTCAAGACGCTGACCACGGCCGAAGGCGTCACGGTCTATTTTATCGACCAGCCGGACTTCTTCGGGAAACGCGACGGCATCTACTTCGACGTCGCCGGCGATTACCGCGACAACCCGGAGCGTTTCATCTTCCTGTCCAAGGCGGCGGTGAACCTCGCCCGCTACCTGCCCGCCGCCGTCCGGCCCGAGATCCTGCACGCGCACGATTGGCAGACGGCGCTCGTGCCATTGCTCGTCTATCATGGCCGCACGCGCGAGATCTGGCTGAAGTCGCCCCGGACCTTCTTCACCATCCACAACCTCGCCTATCAGGGCCGCTACGAAGGGCCGCGCTACGGCAGCACCAACCTTCCTTGGGACTACTTCCAATCCGAAGGCGCGGAGTTCCACGGCGACTTCAACCTGCTGAAAGCCGGCATCGCCTACACCGACGTGGTCACGACCGTGAGCCCGAGCTACGCGGAGGAGATCAAGACGGCGGAACAGGGCTGCGGCCTGGAAGGCCTGCTGCAACGCCGGGCCGCGTCGCTCGTCGGCATCCTCAACGGCGTGGACTACGAGGAATGGGTCACGGTCGGCAATCCGCACCTGCCCGCGCCGTATTCCGCCGCCGACCTTTCCGGCAAGGACGTCTGCAAGGCTGAGCTGCAACGCGAGCTGGGTTTGCCCGTCCGGCCAGATGTGCCGCTCTTCGGCACCGTCGGCCGTCTCGCCGAACAAAAGGGCCACGACATTCTCCTGCCCGCGCTGGAGGTGATGTTGGAGGACGACATCCAGTTCGTCATGCTGGGCAGCGGGTCGAAGCTGCTGGAGGACGGCTATCGCGGGCTGATGCAGCGCCACCCGGGCAAGGTCGCCTGCCAGATCGGCTTCAGCCAGGCCCTGAGCCACCGCATCGAGGCGGGTTCCGACTTCTTCCTCATGCCGTCGAAGTTCGAGCCCTGCGGGTTGAACCAGATGTATTCCCTGCGATACGGCACCATCCCGATCGTCCGGGCCACAGGTGGGCTGAACGACTCGGTGGTGGACATCACGGAAAACCCCGGCACGGCCAACGGCATCAAGTTTTCCGGCTACACGCCCGAAGCGATGACCAAGGCGCTGTGCAAGGCGGTGGCGCTCTACAAGGAACCGGCGCTCTTCCACCACTTTCGCCAGACCGCGATGGCCGTGGACTTCTCCTGGGAACGCACCTGCCAGGACTACGTGAAGCTGTATCGCGGGAAGAAGTGATACCGGAGCACGGAGCATCGCTCCGCCGACCGCCGGACGGAGATTCTCGCCGTCCCTTGAAGCCCGTCCATGCGGAGCGATGCTCCGCGCTCCGTCCGCCTCCTTGACTCCGCCCAACCCGCTCAACACCTTCGCTCCCGTGAAAACCGACGGCATCGCCCGCCACATCTTCTTCGCCGCCGCCATCTCCTTGGCCCTCTACATCGCCGGGTTCGTCTGGATCGAGCACCTGAACACCCACAAGGGCCCGTGGG
The DNA here is from genome assembly GCA_965650815.1 of uncultured bacterium. GTDB lineage: Bacteria > Verrucomicrobiota > Verrucomicrobiia > Limisphaerales > CANJSG01 > CANJSG01. The sequence goes on along the minus strand of CBFGQE010000290.1, from coordinate 1,622 downwards.
AAATCGAGTTCCGCACCGATGCGGAAGGCCATCCCTCGCTCACCGTCCACCAACCCTTCCTCGGCATCTCCAACGTGACCGTGACCGTGGCCGACAAGACGGTGACAAACCTCAACCTCGCCCGGACCGTGCGCTTCACCGGCGTGACGAACAAGGCCCCCGTCGGCGAGCTGATCTACTTCGACACGATGGCGCTGCCGGGCGTGCTGACCTTCAACCTGCTGGGGCACGAAGTGGAGTTCCTTCCCCGCACGATGATCGTGGACAAGGCCGAGGTGCCCTGGACGCCGGGCACGAACCTCGTGCTGACCGGCACGGGCAAATACGAGCCCAAGGCCGACAAGAAGCGCCCTTATTGAGCGCACCCTTCGAACCGGCGGGAATTCCCTTCCGCCGGGAACAATAGGATTGGCTTCCTCCCCCGGAGTGCCCTGTCATCGCCGCCCATGTCATCGACGGCGGCCCTCGTTCTGCACGCGGCTCTTGGCGGGCTCACCGCCGTGAGCTGCGCTTTGCAGTTCTGGCAGTGGCGGCTGGGGACACGCTTCCCGGTTGACCAACGCGCCGCCATCCCCAGCACGTTGCCCGCTGTCTCCGTTTTGAAGCCCTTGCGCGGCGCGGACGAAGAAACGGAGCGCTGTCTGGAAACCTGGTTCCGCCAGGACTACCCCGCCTCGGTCCAACTGCTCTTCGCCGTGGATTCCGCCTCCGACCCGGTCATGGAGATCGTCGAGCGTTTGCTCCGGAAACATCCACGGATCGACGCCCAGCTCCACGTCTGCATCGCGGCGCAAGGTGCGAACGGCAAGGTCGCCAAGCTGGCCGAGCTCGCCCGCCTCGCCCGCCATCCGGTTCTCGTCTCCAGCGACGCCGATGTCGACGCCCCGCCCGATCTGCTCGCGCAACTGGTCGCGCCCTTGGCCGATCCCGGCGTGGGTTTGTCGAACTGCCTCTACCGCCTCGCCAATCCGGCCAGCGCCGCGATGCGGTGGGAAGCCGTCGCCATCAACGCCGACTTCTGGAGCCAGGTGCTCCAGTCCCGCGCGCTCCGGCCGATGGACTTCGCCCTCGGTGCCGTGACCGCGCTCCGCCGCAGCGACCTCGACGCGATTGGCGGCTACTCGGCGCTGCGCGATTTCTTGGCAGACGATTTCCAGCTGGGCCGCCGGATCACCGCGCGCGGCCAGCGCATCCATCTCTGCCCGGTGGTCGTCGATTGCCGCGAATCCCCGCGAAGCTGGCGCGAAGTCTGGTCCCACCAGTTGCGCTGGGCCCGCACCATCCGCGCGTGCCGACCCGGCCCCTACTTCACCAGCCTGCTGGCCAACGTCACCCTCTGGGCCCAGCTCTGGGCCGGAGCGACGCTGCCCTTCGGCTGGGGACTCGCCCAAGGACTTGCGCTCCTCGCCATCGGCGGCCGCATCGCCTCCGCCATTACGCTGCACCGCCGCCTCTCGCCCCGGACCGCCTCGTGGCGCGACGACTGGCTGGTCGTGCTGAAGGATCTGCTCGGAGCCGCCCTCTGGGCCGCCGCGTTTCTGGGCAACACCATCGCCTGGCGCGGGCAGAACTTTCGGATCGCGAAGGGTGGCAAACTGGAATCCGCCTCATCCGTAGCGCAA
>CBFGQE010000289.1:0-4676 GCA_965650815.1 uncultured bacterium | reverse complement strand
CCGATGTCGAACTCGAAGATCGGGAACTCGTAGGCGGTCTGGAAGCGCAGCGTCGCGGCGGAAAGGCCGGTGAGATCGATGCCGGGCGAGACGAGCAGGGTCTGCGACTGGTCGTAGTTTCCGCCGTTGAGGTTCACGCCCCAGACTTGGCTGCCCGAGTAGGCGGATTCCCCGAGCGGGCCGGAAGGCGTGCCGTGTTCCCAACTGCGGAAAGAGCCTTCGCCGTCCACCACGGTCCAGTTTGAGCCGTCGTTTTCGAGGTCGTCGAACCACGGAGGCGTGAGCGGCTTGAGGGTGCGGAAGGTGTAGAGCTGGCCGTTGTTGTCGTCGATGACCGTGTTGCCCGCCTCGTCGCGGCTGACGAGCTGGTAGAAGTAGGTTCGGTCCGGCGCGAGGCCCGCGAGCGTGAGCGAACGGGTCACATCGAAGTCGGCGGAATACGCGGTGCGGCTGAGGAAACGGGATTCGCCGAACTGCACGAGCGCGTCGGCGGCCTCATCGGTCTCCCAGGAGAGGATGGCTTCGCCGTATTCGATTTCGATGGTCCGGCCGCTGATCACCGGCGGCGCAGTGTCGATGTAGGCCTGGGCGCGAACGGATCCTCCGGCGGAAGCGTCGGCGTAGTCGATCCACAGATCGTCGTCGGCCGCCGCGCGCAAACGGCCCGGAGCCGAAGCGCCGTTGGCCGGATCGATGGGCACGGCGCCCCGGAACAATCCCGGCCGGGCCGTCTCCAGCAGGGTGATCGAGACGCCATTGGGCGCGGTGCTGCTGGCGGCGGTCACGGCGAGCGTGCCGGAACCGGCGAGGTCTTCGTCGCCCACTTCCACGATCATCTGCGACGGCAGCGTGTAGGAACCGCGATCCAGCGCGACGTTGCCGATGCCGTTGAGGCCGGGCACGAGGAAGCTGAGCGCGCGGCCGAGCACGGTGGCGCGGTTGTCGGGCGCGGGATTGTCCGTGGGAATGGCCTCCAGCGGGAAGGAGAGCAGCAACGTGCGGTTCGTGCTGTCCTCGCCCACGCGCGGGAAGCGCACGCCTCCGGCCTCGAAGCTCGCGGTGTCGAAGAAGACCGGCGCGGCGTTGGTGTAGGCACGGACGGTGTCGGCCACGTCGGGCCCGAGCTCGAAGAACTCGAAGCTGGGGAAGGCCGAGTAGTCGAGGTCGATGAACATGCCGGAGGAAACCGGATCGCCGTCCACGCCTTCGATCTGCGGCAACGTCACGTCCGCCTCGAAGGAACGCACCTTGAAGACATTCGTGACGAAGTGGAAAGAGCCGTCGTTGGTCAGCCGGCTGAGGATCTCCATCGAGGCCATCATGAACGCGCCGCCTTGGGCGAGGTAGTTGGTCACGGCGGAACGCTCGGCCAGGCTGAGGCTGTTGTTCGGCACCCAGAAGCTGTCGTTCACGCGCCAGAGCACGCAGCGATACGGCGCGAGATCGGCGGCGGTCGGAGATTGGCCCTGCTCGGCCACGTCCCAGACATCATGGCCGATGCCGAGCGCGTCGAGCGTGTCGGTGTATTCCGTGACGGGGATGGGCGGGGTGTCGTCGAGGCCGCCGCTGTCGCCATAGTTGTTCACCACGAGCACGGGCGGCGCGCCCAGGGCGGTGAAGGCAAATCGTTGGCCGTTGTTGTCGTTGGTGCGGGTGTTGCCCGCTTCGTCGGTGGAAACGACGTAGAACTCGTAGGCTTGGCCGCGCACCAAGCCCGAGAGCGTGACGGTGTGGTCGGTGTCGAGGCCGCGCGCGGAAACGGCCGTGGCGACATTGCCCGGCGGGCCGAAGACGACGAGCGACGTGGCCGGTTCGTCCGTGGTCCATTGCACGAGCGTGCGACCGAACTCCGCGTCGGTGCCCACGGCGGTGATGACGGGCGGATTGAAATCGGCCACGGCACGGGCGGTGCGCGGAAAGGCCGGCGCTCCGTCCTGATACGTCGCGGTGATCTGGCTGCCGTGGGCGATCTGGAGGCGTCCGTCCGCAGTAGCTGTTCCGGTGGCCGTCAGAACCGAGTTGGTGAAGACGCCGCCGGTGCCGCTGGCGAAGAGAGTGATGGTTTCTCCCGCCGCTTCCACCGAGCTGGTGAGCGTGATGGTGGCGGTGGCTTGTCCGGCCAGATCGGGGTCGATCAACCGCAGGCGGATCGTGTCCGGCGCGCGATAGGCCCCGCGATCCATGAAGAGCACGCCCACGCCGGGCAACGGCAGATCGCCCGAAGCGACGAGCGCGAAGTCCTGGTCGATGGCCGCGGTGTCGCCGCGCGCATCGTCGGAAACGGCGCGGGCGTGGATGCGGACGCGGTATTCGCCCGGCGAGGGTTCGAAGAGGCGGACGGCCTCGACGTTGTTGATCTTGTCGGACGCGCCGCCGGGGATGGATTCGCCTTCGTCGAAGACATTGCCGAAGAAGACTTCGCCGTTGGGCGAGACGACTTCGAGGTCGAGATCGTTGACCAGCGCGGGAATGACGGCCGGGAACCCGGGCACATCCGTGTAGGCGAGGGTGATCTTCAACGGCTCGTCGGATGAAGCGACCACCACGCGGTGTTCCCAGACCAAGCCCTGGGTGAGCAGGTTGGTCTGTTCGACAAAGTCGTGGCGACGCGGCGAACCGATCAAGGTGGTGAGATCGACCCGGCCCCAGCCTTCGTCGTGGTTCGGCGTTGGATCGGTGCCCCAGAAGTCGTCCATGTCCTGCGCGCTGTCGATCAGCGCGGCCTTCACCAGCGCGGGCGAAGGCGTCGCGCCGCCGTGCGTCTCGCGGTAATACTGCACGAAGATCGCCGCCGCGCCGGAGACATGCGGACCGGCCTGGCTGGTGCCGCCCTGATACTGGTAGTTCGCGGAGATTTCGCCCCAGGCGTATTCGGACGTGGCGGAGGAGGATTGCAGCGAGGCGATCCAGGTGCCGGGCGCGGTCACGTCGGGCTTGATGCGGCCATCTTCGGCGGGGCCGCGACTGGAGAAGTCCGCCATCGCGCTGATGTCGTCCACATAGACGAGCAGCTCGGGGCGGTCGTTGGCGGATGCGCCGGTGGCGATGACGTTCTTGGCCACGGCGGGCGTGCCGATGGTCTGGGAACCGGGCCCGGCGTTGCCGGCGGAGAATTCCAGGATGTAGGGCTGGTCGCCCGGCGTGCCGAAATCCGCGTCGCGCACCAGCGCGTCGAACTCCTGCGCGAAGGTGTCGTAGCGGCCCTGCGTGTCCTCGCCCCAGGAATTGGAGCCGATCACCGCGCCCGCGCGCACGGCGTCGCGCGTCAGCGTCTCCATCGTGGGCGGCGCCTCGTAGTTGCCGATGCCGTCGAAGATGCGCTGGCCGACGATGCTCGCGCCCGGAGCCACACCTAGACCGAAGAGGAATCCGTTCTCGTCCGTTTCACCGAGCGAACCGTTGCCCGCGATGATCCCGGCGCAATGCGTGCCGTGGCTGTGCTCGTCCGCGCCGCTGTCTAGCTGGCCGTAGTGGAAGAAGGCCGGCGTGCGCCCGAGCATGTCGGGATGCATCGTGGCCGCCACGCCGTCGTCCAACCCGCTGTCGGCCACCGCCACGATCACGCCGTCGCCGTCGAAGCCGAGCTGGTTCACCGCCGACGGCGTGCCGGGCGTGCCCGAGGAACCGCCGACGATCTTCGAGGACACTTCGTCGTAGAGCGCGGGCTTGGGCGTGTTCTCGATCCAGAGCACGGCGTCCGAAGCGGCGAGCTGCGCGATCTGCCGCGCGTTGGCCTGCGCTTCGAGGATGACGCCCCAGCGCGACGCCTGCGCGACCCGCACCGACCGCAGGATGCCGCGCAGGCCCGCGAGATCGGCGGCGGTGGGCTTGGGCGGAAGCACGACACGGATGGGCGTGGTGCTGTTGAGCGTCGGCAAACGCAGGCCGCGAAACACCTTGTGCTCCGGCCGGTAGTCGCCGACCCACGTCACGAACGGCAGCGAAAGCAGGCGCGCGCGGTTCGCGCGATTGGCGCGGACCACGAAGGCATCGGTCGGCACCGCGCGCAGCAGTTCGACGCCGTTGGTCCGGAGCGTTTCGCGCCATGCCGCTTCCACGGGGCCGGTCAACTGCACGAGGTGCAGGCCCTCCAGAGGGGTGGCCACGGCGGACTGCGCGATGGCGGATTTGGCGGGGGGAGAAAGCGTCTCGTTGCGGAGGCGAATCGGCTTCGCATCGGCGGCCAACAACGTTCTGGCCGTGCCCAAGAGGAACAGCAGGGCCCAACAGAAACCACGCCGGGAGATCACGCCGAGACTGTAGGCACGGCCTGCGGCGGAGACAAGGGAGGGAAACGGAGCGGCGGGACGGGCCTCCAGCCCGGTCCGCCGGAAGCCTTCGTTCTGCTCCCGAGGCTTCGCCGAAGGCTTGAGTCTCCGCTTCGCTTACTTGCCCAAACAGAACTGGCTGAAGATCGAGTCCAGCAGGTCTTCCGTGGAGGTCTTGCCCACGATCTCGCCCACGGCTAGAACGGCGATGCGGAGATCGGCTCCGGCCAGTTCCAACGTCAATCCCCCGCGCAGGGCGTCCGCCGCCCGCGTGGTGGCCGCGCGGCTACGCTGGAGCGCTTCCTGATGCCGCGCGTTGATCATCACCTGGAGCGATTCGCCGCCGATGGCGCCGGACCACACCGCCGCCTTGATCGCGTCCTTCAACGCTTCCAGTCCATTGCCGGT
>CBFGQE010000288.1:0-4681 GCA_965650815.1 uncultured bacterium | reverse complement strand
GCCGACGACAATTTCGAGTCGCAGGCCGGCTACGTGAACAGCATCCAGTTCCGCGCCAATGCGCTGAATGTCGGCCAGATCCTCGCCTTGGGCGGTCCCTCCGCCGCCGGGATTCCGCAGGCGATCCCGCCCGTGCCCGCCTACTTCTCCTCCCGTTCACCGAGCGTGAACGCCACCGGGGTGGTGCCCCTGCCGGAGATCACCGCCTCCCTCAAGCGCGGAGACACCACCATCACCGCCGGAACGGTCGGCATGCTCCTCGACGGCGTGTCCGTGCCCGCCACCGTGACGACGGTGGCCGACGGTTTCGATCTCGCCTACACCGTGCCGACGATCCTTGCGCCCGAGTCGGTCCACACCGTCTCCGTCGCCTGGACCGACGCCAACGCCGGTCGCCGGACGAATTCCTGGAGCTTCACCGTGGCCGCCTACCAGTCCGTCACCCTGCCCGCCCCGCTCGTGCTGGAGACGTTCGACGCCGTCGAGGAAGGCGCGTTGCCCGCCGGTTGGTCCGTGACGAACAACACCCAGGTCCAAATCGAGGGATTGGACCTCGACCAGCCCCGCTCCGACTCCTACCGCGACTGGGTCGTCATCAGCAGCAACCGCCTCTCGACCGTCCACGGCGGGCGTCGCCTGAACAAGAACACCATCGTGCTGAACGGCTCGCTGGTGGACAGCATCGTTTCCGGCAACCTCTTCTACGCCGAGTCCGACGTCCGCAGCGGCCCCCAAGTGCAGGCGCTGTTCTCCCCCGACTTCAACCTGACCGGGAAGAGCAACATCTTCGTGGCCTTCTTCAGCGGCTATGAGCAGAACCAGGACAACATCAACGCCCTCGAATACTCCATCGACGGCGGTGCGAACTGGTTGCCCGCCCTCTACCTGGTGAACAACCGCAGCGACAATCCCGACGTGATCCTCACCAACGGGGTGATCGACGTGGGCGCGACCCTCGGCACTGCCCGCGGCGACCAGGCCTACGGCCTTGCCTTCAGCAATTTCCTCGGAGCCCCCGTCTCCATCATCAAGCCCGAGCACATCAGCGGCCGGATCGACGACGATTCCTTCGAGTCGAAGCGCATCGAGATCATCCGTCTCCCCCAGGCCGACGGAAAGGCGACGGTCCGCTTCCGCTTCATGCAGGCGGGCACCGCGAGCTGGTATTGGAGCGTGGACAACTTCGGCCTCTACAGCATCAACACTCCTGTGATCACCCAGCAGCCGCTCTCCCAGACCATCGACGCGGGCAAGCCCGTGACCTTCTCCGTGGCCGCGACGATCAACCCGCCCTACACCTACCAGTGGCGCTTCAACGGCGCGCCGATCCTGAACGCGACCAACGCGACCTACACCATCGCCGCTGTGGAACCGTCCAACGTCGGCGCCTACTCGGTCCTCGTGTCCAACTCGGACGGCACCACCGCGAGCGCCGCGGCCTCGTTGAACGTGATCGATGCCCCGCAGATCACCCAGCAGCCGGCCAAGACCATCGTCAGCTCGGGCAACGCCGCCATCATCCCCGCCGCCGCGCGCGGCCGTGATCCGCTCACCTACCTCTGGCTCAAGGACGGAACCGTCGTCCAAGCGGGTTCCGGTGCGGCCCTGAACATTCCCTCCGCCGCCGCGGGCAATGCGGGCAACTACCAGTTGGTCGTGACCAACGTCTCCGGCAGCGTCACCAGCGTGGTCGCCGCGCTGGAGGTTTTCACCGGCACGATCTCCGACGGCCTCGTGGTCCACATCAAGTTCGATGGCGCGGCCGAAACGGCCTACAACGACGCCTCCGGCCGGAACAACCACGCCACCCCCATGGGCGAACCCGCCCTCGTCGGCGGCAAGGTCGGAGCCGGCGCCATGCAGTTCACCACGTTCGACGACGCCTCCTCCATCAGCTACGCCACCCTCGGTTCGCCCGAGGATCTGATGATGGATTCCACGAACGACTTCTCCGTGTCCTTCTGGGTCCGGGTGCCGACCGGCGGCTACAACGGCGACCCCGCCCTCATCGGCAACAAGAACTGGGGCAGCGGCAACAACCAGGGCTTCGTCATCTTCACCACCGGCCCGCTCCGCTGGAACTACAAGGAAGGCCAGGGCAGCGGCACCGGCGGCGCCCGCGTGGACTACAACCCCGGCGGCAACTCCGTGGACGGCCAATGGCACCACATGCTGGTTTCCTATGACCGAGGCGTCGCGGCCCGCACCTACATCGACGGTGTCCTCACCGCCGTCACCCCCATCGGCAACAATGTCGCCTCCATCGATGCTCCGGCCGGTCTCGCCTGGAACCTCGGCCAGGACGGCACCGGCGCTTACGCCTCCGGCATCACCAACGCCCTGCTCGACGACGTCGGCATCTGGCGCCGCGTGGTGACTCCGCAGGAAGTCGCCTCCATCTACGCCCAGGGCCAGGCGGGCCTCGATCTCAGCACGGCCACCACCGTGACCATCGGTTCCGTCACCATCGTCCCGGCCGGGGCGAGCGTGACGCTCAACTGGACCGCCGCCACCGGCGTGAAGCTCCAGCGCACCACCAACCTGGCGGCCACCCCCATCGTCTGGGAAGACGTGCCGGGCACCACCGGTGTCGGCACCATCACCTTGCCCGCCGCGGGAACGGCGACGTTCTATCGCTTGGCGAAGTGACCCTTCGCCGGGACCGTTTTCGCTTCTGAGTGGAAGTGATTCACCGGCGGGTCGGTGTGTGTGAATCCGTGTGTCACACGCCGGCCCGCCGGGTTGTTGTTCCTGCTCCCACTGTCCATCGTGCCGTCCATGAAGCCCATCCTGTGTCCGCGGATCGCGGGGCTGCTCGCCCTTGGACTGCTGTCTTTCTTTCTCCCGGCGTTCGCGGCCGATGCCACGGAGCCCTTGCCGCGCGCCCATGCCCACAACGACTACGAACACGCCCGTCCGCTCCTGGACGCCTTGGAGCAGGGCTTTTGCAGCGTCGAGGCCGACATCCATCTCGTGGAAGGAAAACTCCTCGTGGCCCACGACCGGGAGAAGGTCCGCCCCGAACGGACGCTGGAGGCGCTGTATCTCGATCCGCTCCTGGCCCGCTGCCGCGCGAATGACGGCCCTGTCTTTCCCGGGCTGAAAGATCCGAAACTCCGCCGTCCGCTCGCCGCTTCCGCGCCGGACGTCGAGTTCACCCTCCTGATCGATTTGAAGAGCGACGGAGCCGCGACCTACGCCGTGCTGCGCGAAACCCTCCGGCGCTATTCCTCCATCTTGACCAAGTTCACCCCAACCAACACCCAAACAGGCCCGGTCACGGTGATTCTCAGCGGCAATCGCCCGACGGCCCTGGTGGCCGCCGAAGCCGAGCGCTTCTGCGCCATCGACGGTCGTTTCCCGGATCTCGAAGGAGATACGCCTTCGGTCCACCTCGTGCCGTTGGTCAGTGAAAGCTGGGCCGCGCTGGCCAAGAGCCAGAACCAGCCGCTGGATTCCACCACGTGGTTGCCGCGCCGCGAGATCGACCTCGCCCACGCGCAGGGCCGCCGCATCCGCTTCTGGGCGGTTCCGGATCAGCCCGCGATGTGGCGGACGTTGCGCGACGGCGGCGTGGACCTGATCAACACCGACAAGCTGTCCGGTTTGGCGACCTTCCTGAAGACCCAGCCATGAACCCTTCCGGAGAAGAGATGAATCTTGATGGCCTGCGTTCGGAGGGCGACGTGAACCTCTCGCCCCAGCGCCGCGAATGGAACGCCGACATGCTCGGCGATGAAACGCGTGCGCTGCTCGAAGCCGACGCCCAGGTCTTCCTCCATCAGTCCCTCTCCACGCCATGTCTGAACGCGCTCCAGTCCGCGGACGGCGCGTGGATTGAGGACGTCGAAGGCCGGCGCTACCTCGATTTCCACGGCAACAATGTCCACCAGGTCGGCTTCGGTCATCCGACCGTCGTGGCGGCGATCAAGGAACAGATCGACCGGATGTCGTTCTGCACGCGCCGCTACACCTGCGAGCCCGCCGTGGCCTTAGCCCAGCGGTTGGTCGAAGTCGCTCCGGTGGGGCTGACTCGAGTGCTTTTCGCGCCTGGCGGCACCAGCGCCATCGGCATGGCCTTGAAGCTGGCGCGGGTGGCGACGGGGCGGTTCAAGTTCATCTCGCTCTGGGACTCCTTCCACGGCGCGTCGCTCGATGCCATTTCCGTCGGCGGCGAAGCGGTCTTCCGCAAAGGCATCGGTCCGCTTCTGCCCGGCTGCGAACACGCGCCGCCGCCCGAGCCGCACGGTTGTCCTTTCAAGTGCGGTTCGGCCTGCAACCTCTCCTGCGCCGACTACCTCGACTACATGCTGGGCAAGGAGGGCGATGTCGCCGCCGTCATCGCCGAGACCGTGCGCTGCACGCCGTTCATTCCGCCCGCCGACTACTGGAAGCGCGTCCGCGCCGCGTGCGACCGACATGGCGCCCTCTTGATCCTGGATGAAATCCCCATCGGCCTCGGCCGCACCGGTCGGATGTTCGCCTGCGAACACTACGGCGTCGTTCCCGACATGCTGGTGCTGGGCAAGGGGCTGGGCGGCGGCATCTTTCCGTTGGCCGCGCTGCTGGCCCGCGAAGAGCTGAACGTCGCGTCCCACACCGCGCTCGGCCACTACACCCACGAGAAGAACCCCGTGGCCTGTGCCGCCGGGTTGGCCACGCTGGACGTCATCGCCGCCGA
>CBFGQE010000287.1:0-4690 GCA_965650815.1 uncultured bacterium | reverse complement strand
TGCCGGGCGTTGCCACCGGAACATGGACCGGGCAATCTCCGACGCGACATGCCTCTCTCCGTGGAAGAGACCTACGCGACCCGGGCCACCCTGTTGGCCCGGCTGAAGGATTGGGGCGACCAGGCGAGCTGGCAGGACTTCTTCGACACCTATTGGCGGCTGATCTATGGCGTGGCCCGGAAGAAGGGGCTGTCCGAGGCGGAATCGCACGACGTGGTGCAGGAGACGATGCTGGCGGTGGCCAAGCAGATGCCGGGCTTCACCTACAGCCGGGAAAAGGGCTCCTTCAAGGCGTGGCTGCTGAACACCACCCGGTGGCGGATCTCCGACCAGTTCCGCAAACGCGGGCCGTTCGACACCACCCGCCTGCACCGGGGCGACGTGGACTCCGACCGGCGGCGGCTGGAACGCTTGGCCGACGAATCGGGCTCCGAACAGGACCTGGAACGCCTCTGGGACGAGGAATGGCGGACCAACATCCTGGAGATCGCCACCCAGCGGGTGCGGGTGCGGCTGGCCCCGCAGAAATACCAGATCTTCGACTTCTGCGTGAACAAGGCCTGGGCCCCGGAAAGGGTCGCCACCGCGTTCCGCATTTCCGTGGACCAGGTCTATCTGGCGAAGCACCGGGTGGGGCGCATGATCCAAAGAGAGGTTCTCCGCCTGGAGACCGAGCTGGATCGCGACGGGGTGCCCGGGCCGGTGGGCTCCAAGGGCGATGAGCGGGACGAAAGCGACGAAGCCGTGGCGGAGTAGGGGAGGCGTGGAGTTCCCGGGACCGGGAGCGGGGGAGGGGAGAAAGATTTCCGAAAATATTTTCGGTCCGAGTGAAAGATCGGGCTCACGGCCACGTATTCCCATCGTGTGCCTGTGTGCGTTGTGCGGGTGGCGTGAAGGCCAAGGGAGAAAGATGTGCGCGTGGCCCACTACAGGGAGAAAGGATGGCCGTCCGCTTGGCGGACGGCCATCCGATCCCGGAAAGTTTCACGCCAAAGAGGTAGGGCTGTCGGTTGGGGAGACAAATTCTGGCGGTTCCGATTTCCATCGGGGCCGCCAGAACGCGTTTCCGGCCCCGGCGGAGCCAAGGCCGGACCGCGCTTGTCCGGCCGGGCCCGGCAGTTTCGCCGCCGCATGAACCTTTTTGCGACGCAGATTGACGGGCCGGAGCCGACGACGTTATCTGACCCGCACTCGAACCGCAGTTCATCCCAGCCCAATTCCATGCCCCCGAAAACCCAAGAAAAGCCCGCCGACAAGGCGGCCGACAAAGCCGCTTCTTCCGAACTCGCCAAGCTCTCCGCCCAGCGCCAGCGCGATCTGGAAGCCGCCATTTCCGCCATCACCAAGCAGTTCGGCGACGGCGCGATCATGCGCCTCGGCGAGGCCTCCACGAACACCAAGATCGCCGTCATCCCCACCGGGGCGCTCTCCGTGGACCTGGCCCTCGGCGTCGGCGGCGTGCCCCGCGGCCGCATCGTGGAGATCTACGGCCCCGAATCCTCCGGCAAGACCACGCTGATGCTCCACATCATCGCCAACGCCCAGAAAGCCGGCGGCACGGCGGCCTTCATCGACGCGGAGCACGCGCTCGATCCCGGCTACGCCAAGAAACTCGGCGTCGATCTCGACAACCTCCTCGTCTCCCAGCCCGACAGCGGCGAAGAAGCCCTGACCATCTGCGAGACTTTGGCCCGCTCCAATTCCATCGACGTCATCGTGGTCGATTCCGTCGCCGCCCTCGTGCCCAAGGCCGAGTTGGAGGGCGACATGGGCATGGCCACGATGGGCATGCAGGCGCGGTTGATGAGCCAGGCGCTGCGCAAGCTCACCGCCCTCTTGAGCAAGTCCAAAACAACGTGCCTCTTCACGAACCAGCTTCGTGAAAAGGTCGGCGTCATGTTCGGCAATCCCGAGACCACGCCCGGCGGCAAGGCGCTGAAGTTCTACGCCTCCGTCCGCATCGACATCCGCCGCAAGGACCAGATCAAGGACGCCTCCGGGAACGTCGTGGGCAACATCACCAAGGTGAAGATCGTGAAGAACAAGGTCGCGCCGCCCTTCGCCGAGGCCGAGTTCGAGATCCTCTACAACCACGGCGTGAACAAGGAGGGCAGCATCCTGGACGCCGGGCTCGACGCCGGGGTCGTCGAAAAGAAGGGGGCATGGCTCCAGTTCAACGGCGAACTCGTCGGCCAGGGCAAGGAAGCCGCCCGCCAGGCGCTCATCGACAAGCCCGAGCTCAAGCAGAAGATCCTCGACGCCATCATGGCCAAGCGCGACGGCGCTCCTGCCGCCGCAGCCGCCTGAGGCTTGTATGAAGGACCGGTCTCCCGACCGGCGCAGCGACCGCAAACAAAAGCCCCGGCAACCATCGGTTGCCGGGGCTTTTTCGTCGGGTTGGCAGGAGATCAGATGCGCGGCACGAGTTCGGCCACGTCCACCTCGAAGTTCTTCAGTAGGGAGGACCGGAGCGGGCCCTGTTTCGCGGCCACGGAGGCCAGGTCGTAGTCGCCGCCGTTGAGCACCAGGGTCTCGATCGAGGCGTTGCCCGGGTCCACGACCCAGAATTCGGCCACGCCGAACCGCGCGTAGAGCCGGCGTTTGCGGTAGCGGTCCACGCCGAGCGTGGGCAGGGAGAGGATCTCGATGACGAGATTGGGCACGCCGACGATGGCCTTGCGGCCGAGGCTGGCGGTGTTGTCCTGAAGGATGAAGCTCAGGTCGGGCTGGACGATGTTCTCGGAGTCGAGGACGACGTCCACGGGGGACGGGATCAACTGCCCCAGGCTACGTTCCCGGGCATGCGCTCCAACCGCCAGGATCAGCTCGCGGAGCCAGATCTGGTGGAGAGTATCGGGAGCCGGCAGCATCAGCAGTTCCCCTTCGATCACCTCGTAGCGCTGATTGTCGCCGAGGGTGGAATACTCATCATATGTCCACCGCTTCTTTTTGGGCGGGTTTGATGACTGCACTAGCACGCATTTGAAAGTGCCTGAAAACGAGACGGGGAAACAATTCCAAACTTCGGCTCGCTTCGGGAATCGCGGATTTCACGATGAACGGGCTCCAGAGAACCCACCCCTGACCCCTCCAAGGAGGGGACAAGACAGGACGTCAATCCGACCACCGGACGCGGGTCCTCAATTCCCCTCCTAGGAGGGGTCAGGGGTGGGTTCCCTCGGCGTTCAGCGTTCCCGCGAACTCCGAACTCCGAACTCCGCAATTCCCTCCTTCCCAGTTCGTCGCTTGCCGGGGCGACGGGCCCGGTTCACGCTCTCGCCGCCATGAAGACCCTGCTCAAACTGCTCCGGTTGGAGTTCTTGCCCGTCAGCACCGACTTCGCCCTTCTGGTCCTGCGTCTGTGGTTCGGCGGCTCGATGCTGGTCCTCCACGGCTGGGGCAAGTTCCTCCAGTTGACCAAGGCCCCGGGCGACAACTTTCCCGATCCGCTCGGCATCGGAGCCGTTCCCAGCCACGCGCTGGCCGTCTTCGGCGAAGTCGTCTGCCCCGTCCTGCTGATTCTCGGCCTCTTCACCCGGTTCGCCGCCCTGAGCTGCGCCATCACGATGGGCGTCGCCTTCTTCATCGTGCACAAGGGCGCGCTCTCCGGCACGGAAAGCGGCGAATTGGCCTTCATCTACCTCGCCGGCTACGTCGCGCTCCTGCTCGCCGGAGGCGGCCACTACGGCATGGACGCCGCCAAGGCCGCCAAAGCCCCGGTGAAGAAGAAGGACTGACCCCGCCGCTCGACCGTTCCCAGCCGCATGAACCCGGTCCTTGTCATCGTCCCCACCTACAACGAGCGGGACAACCTCCCGAACCTGGTCAAGCGCATCAACGCCCAGCCGGTCCAGGCGGACATCCTCGTGGTGGACGACAATTCCCCCGACGGCACCGGCCAGCTCGCCGACGAGATCGCCGCCGCCAATCCCACCGTCCACGTCCTCCATCGCAAGGTGAAGGACGGCCTCGGCCGCGCCTACATCGCCGGGTTCCAATGGGCGCTGGCCCGCCACTACGAGTTCATCTTCGAGATGGACGGCGACTTCTCCCACAACCCCGCCGATCTCCCCGCCTTCGTCGAGGCCGCCCAGACCGCCGACCTCGCCATCGGCTCCCGCTACTGCAACGGCATCCGCGTGATCAACTGGCCCCTGAGCCGCCTCGTCCTCAGCCTCGGCGCCGCGCAATACGTGAAGCTCATCACCGGGATGCCCTTCACCGATCCCACCGGCGGCTACAAATGCTTCCGCCGCGCCGCCCTCCAAGCCGTCGATCTGGAGCGCATCCGGTCCAACGGCTACAGCTTCCAGATCGAGATGACCCACAAGATCTGGCGGCAGGGGCTGAAGGTGGTGGAAGTGCCGATCATCTTCACCGACCGCTTCGTCGGCAGCTCCAAGATGTCCCGCAACATCGTCTGGGAAGCCCTGGCGATGGTCTGGCGGCTGTGGTTCCAGAACGGGTTGAGGAGGAGGCCGAGGGGGAAGCGGGTTCAATGACTTTGGCCCGCACCTAAATTTCAGCCGTTGATACAACCGCAAATGATGACGCTGTGTGAGACCTTTCGCCAACAAGCCTTTTGGACTTGGAACCAGCTCGGGCGTTCCAGTCGCGCCGATGTACATCTTGGCGAGGAATCACTGACGGACTTCAATCTTCTTGAGATTCGGACCAATCACAGTCGACA
>CBFGQE010000286.1:0-4693 GCA_965650815.1 uncultured bacterium | reverse complement strand
GGCGCTCGATCAGCTTGGCGAAGGCCCGGTCGGCGGATCCGTAATGGTGGTCGTCAAAGAGCTTCGCGGCGGCGTTGAACTCGCTGACGTCCGTCGGATCGGCCGCGTGGGCGTTCCACGAGATCGTCCCAAGCATCAGCACGGCCCAGACCAGGGCCGAAACAACGCCACGTTTGAATTCCGGAAGAACCGACACGGACGATTTCATCGCGCTTGGCCCCCGAGAATTCGACTCAAAAATCCGCCGGTGTGGCTGCTCGGTTCGGCGGCGACGGCTTCCGGCGGACCTTCCGCCACGATGCGTCCCCCACCCGATCCGCCTTCCGGCCCGAGGTCGATGACCCAGTCGGCGGTCTTGATCACGTCGAGGTTGTGTTCGATCACCACGAGCGTGTTGCCCGTGGCCCGCAGCTTGAACAGCACGCCGAGGAGCGTCTCCACGTCGTGGAAGTGCAGACCGGTCGTCGGCTCGTCGAGGATATAGACGGTGCGGCCCGTCTCCTTGCGGCTGAGTTCGGCCGCGAGCTTGATGCGCTGGGCCTCACCGCCGGAGAGCGTGTTGCCCGCCTGGCCGAGCTTGATGTAGCCGAGACCGACCTCGGCCAGCTTCAGGCAAGGATCGTGGATCTGCGGCACGGCGCGGAAGAAGGTGACGGCCTCGTCCACGGACATCGCCAGCACGTCGGCGATGTTCATGCCCTTGTAGCTGATCTCGAGCGTCTCGCGGTTGTAGCGCTTCCCGCCGCAGGTTTCGCAGGTCACATAGACGGGCGGGAGGAAGAGCATCTCCGTCTTGATCGAACCGTCGCCCTGACACTTCTCGCAGCGCCCGCCCTTCACGTTGAAGCTGAAACGGCTGGCGGCGTAGCCCCGCACCTTCGCGCCCGGGAGTTTGGCGAAGAGGTCGCGGATCTGGTTGAAGACGCCGGTGTAGGTCGCGGGATTGCTGCGCGGCGTGCGGCCGATGGGTGATTGGTCGATGACCACCACCTTGTCCACATACTCGAATCCGCGCAGCTCGCGGTGCGCGCCCGGATGGTCCTTGGCCCCGTAGAGCCGACGCAACAGAGCACGACAGAGAATGTCGTTCACCAAGGTGCTCTTGCCCGAGCCGCTGACACCGGTGACGCAGGTGAAGAGCCCGAGCGGGAAACGCGCGTGGACGTTCTTCAGGTTGTTCTCCGTCGCGCCCAGCACCTCCAGCCAGCCGCGTTCGTTCGGCCGCAGCCGGTGCTTGGGCAACTCGACGGACAGTTCGCCCTTGAGATAACGGCCGGTGAGGGAACGGGGATGGGCGCAGACTTCTTCCAAGGTTCCGGCCGCGACCACTTCGCCGCCGTGGATGCCCGCGCCGGGACCGATGTCCACGAGGTAGTCCGCGCGGCGCATCGTGTCCTCGTCGTGCTCGACCACGATGACGGTGTTGCCCAGGTCACGGAGACGTTCGAGCGTGGCGATGAGCCGTTCGTTGTCGCGCTGGTGGAGGCCGATGCTCGGTTCGTCGAGGATATAGACCACGCCGACCAGGCCCGCCCCGATCTGGGTGGCGAGGCGGATGCGCTGGGCTTCGCCGCCGCTGAGCGTGCCGCTCTCGCGGTTCAAAGCGAGATAGCCAAGACCGACGTTCTTCAGGAACCCGAGCCGCGCGCGGATGCCCGAAAGCACTTCGGCCCCGACTTGGCGCTGGGTCTCGTTCAGCCGCAGCTCCCCGAAGAAGGCATCCGCGTCGTCCACCGACAAGGCGCACAGATCCATGATGGAAAGCCCGGGAATGGCGACCTTCCTCACGGCTCCGCGCGGCGGGAATCTCTTCGCCAGCTCCGCGTCGCCGAGCGTGACGGCGAGCACCTCGGCCTTCAGCCGTTGTCCCCCACAGGCGTCGCAGTGCGTGGGGTTCATGAAGGCCTTGAGCCGGTTGCGGGTGAACTCGCTTTCGCTCTCCTGGTAGAGGCGCTCCAGGTTCGGCAACACGCCCTCGAAGGGCTTGTTGTTCTTCGAAGACTTGCCCGCGCGGAACGTGGTGAAAGCGACCTCTTCCTCGCCGGTTCCGTGCAGCAGCTTGTGCCGGAAATCGGCGGGCAGATCCTTGAAGGGCGTCTCCATCGAGACCCCGTAGTGCGACGCCAGACCGCGCAGCAGCGCCTTGTAATAGACGATCATCCGCTTGCCGCCGCGACGCCACGGCAAGACCGCGCCGTCCTCCAGCGACTTGTCCTCGACCGGCACGACCAGCGCCGGGTCGAAGACCATCTTCTGCCCCAACCCGTGGCAAACCGGACAGGCTCCGGCGGGCGAGTTGAAGGAGAAATGCTTGGGCGTGACCGGCTCAAAGCTCTTGCCGGTAACGGGACTGACGCAGCGGGTCGAGAGCGCCAGTTCGGACCAGGGCGAGGTGGAGGTGGCTTCGGGCGGCTGGTGCAGGACCACGAGCGATCCCCTGCCCCAGCGCAGCGCGGTCTCGACCGAATCGGCCAAACGCACGCGCACCTTGTCTTCGACCACCAGCCGGTCCACGACGACTTCGATGCGGTGGCGCTGCTTGGCGTCGAGCTTCACCCGGGTGTTGGCCGAGAGCTCGACGAGTTCGCCGTCGATGCGGGCGCGCACGAACCCTTCGCGGCTCAGGCGGTCGAACACGTCGCGGAATTCGCCCTTGTCGTCCTGCACCACGGGCGCGGCCAGCATCACGCGAGTTTTGGGACCGAGCGCCAAGATCTGGTCCACGATGTCCGTCGGGGAGCGCTTGAAGACCGGCACGCCGCTGTCGGGGCAATGGGACTGGCCGAGCGTGGCGTAGAGGACGCGGAAATGGTCGTAGAGCTCCGTGGTCGTGGCGATGGTCGAACGCGGGTTGCTGGCCGAGCCCATCTGCTCGATGGCGATGGCCGGGGAAAGCCCTTCGATGGAGTCCACCTCCGGCTTCTCCATCTGGTCGAGGAACTGCCGGGCGTAGGTGGAAAGGGATTCGACGTAGCGGCGCTGGCCCTCGGCGTAGAGGGTGTCGAAGGCCAGCGAGGATTTCCCCGAACCGCTCAGACCCGTCACCACCACCAGCTTCTCCCGGGGGAGGCTGAGGGTGATGTTCTTCAGGTTGTGCTGCCGGGCACCCGTGATCTTGATGAATTCCGTGGCCATCAGGAGCGGTCAGGATGGCCCGGAATCCGCCGGAGAGCAAAGCCCGCTATGGCACCTGGATGATCCGATAGAACTCGGACCCCAGCAACGGCGGGAACACCGTGAGGATCGTGGCGAAATCCGTCGCCTGGAAGGGTTGGATCGTCGTCCAGACCACGAGATCGGGCGAGGATTGCAGCTCGTATTTCTCGCCCGGCACCGTGGGCAGCGCGAGTTCCAGCGAACCGAGGTTTCCATCGAAGGCTCCGGGGCTGAGTTCGAGCGGCTCGCTCGACTGCATCAAGCCTCCCGCCGTCATCTGGCTGGCGCGGATCTTGAAGCTCACGTCGGCCCCCTGGTAGTTCGGCGTGGCGATCAGCCAGTTGCCGGAGAGGTTCGGTAGGAAGACGGTCAGGTTCGTCACCGAGGAGTTCGTCCGGATGAGGACGCGTTCATCGGCCAATCCGAACGAGGAGCTGCCGGAGTTGAGGATGGCGGAGGGAATGCCCTCCTTGCCGATCACGAGGTCGAGGTCGCCGTCCATATCGAACAGCTCGATCAACACGCCGCCGGGATTGCCGGTGGTGGTGAACAGGAAGTAGTTCGTAATCAGCAGGCCGGGCCCCACGGAGAAGGTCTGGGGCACGCCGTTGACCAGCAGGTTCGTCGTCGCCGGATCGGAGCTCTGGAGCAGGCCGTTGGTGGAGACGGTGGCGCGCAGCGCGAGGTCGAGATTGGTCACGCCGTTGTTCGGCAGCGCGATATACCAGTCGCCGATCAGGCTGGGGTTCAGGAAGTCGGTCTGGACGACGACCTGTTCGCGGTTGGTGGCGCGGGCTCGGCTGGAGAAGTCGTGCTGAGCCAGGCTCGGCGGGTAGCCGCGGCCGATGAGCAGGTCGGCGTCGCCCGTCTGGTTGAACGCTTCCCACAGCGCGGCCACGTAGTCCTCGGTGACGCGCAGGCGGTAGAAGTTCGTGACGACCGCGCCCGGTCCGACCGTGACGGGAACAGGAACGTCCGGCACGATGTCCGTCACGGCCAGCAAGGGATCGTTCGGGTCGTTGAAGTAGGCCTCGGTGACGCGCAGCCCGTAGGACACGTTGGTCGAGGAGACGTTGTAAACGCCCAGATACCACCGTCCGGGCGCGAGCGGGGCCGGGGCGGTGTTGGTCAGCACGGAGATGTATTCGTAGTTCGTGCCTCCTCTTGCGCCCAGATAGTCGTAGCTCGTCGGTGTCGGGAGAGGGGCGGCGGACCTCAGCACCAGGTTCACGTCGTCGCTGGGCCTGAGCACCTCGAAGGCCGCGCCGACCGCATTCGAGGACACGTCGAACGCGAAATACTGCACGGTGATGCCCGGAGCGATGTTCGTCGCCAAGGTGAAGCCATTGGTCAGCATCGGCACGTTGCCCACGCTGCCGGGCAGCCGGTCGAAGAAGACCTGCATGGTGAAGGTGTTGGTCTCGCCCGGATCGGTGTTCTGCACACCGAGGTAGTAGCGCTGACCGGGCAGCAACGGCGGCTGGGTCAGGATGTTGGTCTCCAGCACCCGGGTGCCCCCGGTGGTGGCGGCCATCAG